>NZ_DAIOEU010000026.1:0-60867 GCF_036746095.1 Dyella sp. | reverse complement strand
CCGGCATGCCGCAGGACATCTTCGGCCCGGGCGGCATGTATGCGCCCTACGTGCTTGCCCCGCACGTGCGCGATTCGCTGCCGCGGTTGCTGAAAAAGCTCGGCTATCTCACCGTGGCCATCTACCCGACGCATGGCGAATTCCTCAACGGCCGCGATGCGTACAAGGCGTACGGGGTGGACCAGTTCTACGGCGCCGGCGAGCTCGGCCTGGACGACTGGGACGAGACGGATGCGCAAATGTTCGATGCCGCCAAGCGCGTCTACGATAAGGTGAAAAAGCCGCGCCAGCCGGTCTTCATGATGATCCTCACCATCAACCAGCACGGCCCGCATGACGATCCCATGTCGACCTTGCCCAAGCCGTTCCAGAACCTGCTGCAAGGTTTGCCACCGGCGACCGCGTTGAACTTCGATACCTATCTGCAACGCGTGCACGATTCCGATGTGGCGATGAAGGCGCTGGAGCATAACTTCCTCGACCGCGCGCAGCCGACCGTGCTGGTGCACTTCGGTGATCACCAGCCATCGTTCGACGATCTGATGCGTACATTGCCGCGCAATTTGCCATCGTCGCTGCGGCCGTACCAGGACTACCTGACCTACTACATGATCAAGAGCAACGTGCCTGGCGCGGCGTTGCCGACGTATCCCATGCTGGATATCGCGCATCTGCCGGGCATGGTGTTGAAGGCGGCCGATCTGCCGATGGATGCGTACTTCTCCGCGCTGACCTCGTTGCGCGAGCGCTGCAATGGCTTGTATGCCGATTGCGCGGATAAGCCACTGGTGAAGTCGTACTACGGATGGATCTTCAATCGGTTGCGTGTGTATCAGTGATACGGGCGCCTGGTGTCGCCGGGATGCAATCGGACAGCGCAGGGTGCGCGTAACTGTCGCTTGATGTGGACTAACCTTCTTGCTAGATTAACCTAGTTGGTTAGTATCTCCTGCATGGAGAAACGAACACCGCATTGCAAGTTGGTTGTCGTCAAAGCGTTAGTTGAGGAAGGCAAAGTACGCACCACTTACTCTGCGGAGTTCGGGGCTGCGCAATTGGGGCTTGGAGTTCCAGACATAGTCACCGTGGTAATGGCCGCAAGAGCATGACCACGTACGGCGATCATGCGGTTTGGCAAGATGTGTATTGCCCAAGCACGCAAGCGGGCAACGTATATCTGAAGTTGACGGTCATTGACGATGTGCTGATCGTATCCTTCAAGGAGTTATGACGATGAAATGTCCAGCGTGCGGCGTGGCGGCACTGATTCGCGATACCCGCGATCTGCCCTATACCTATAAAGGCGAAACTACCGCGATTCCCGCGGTGACTGGCGATTTTTGCTCTGCCTGCGGCGAATCGATTTTGGATATGGACGAATCAGCGCGCGTGAGCGAGCTGATGTTGCAATTCAACAAGCAAGTGAATGCAGCCATTGTCGACCCTGCCTACATCGCCAAGGTCCGCAAAAAACTCGCTCTCGACCAACGCGAAGCTGCCGAACTTTTCGGTGGCGGCGTCAACGCTTTCTCGCGCTACGAAACGGGGAAAACCAAGCCGCCGTTGGCCTTGGTAAAACTGCTCAAGGTGCTGGATCACCATCCGGAACTGCTTGATGAAGTCAGGGCTGCGTGATTGCACAGCCTGCAGGTCGAGCGCGGCGTACGCCAGCGCATATCTGAATCCGGCGTACCAGCCTAGGCGACCGCCGGATGAGCCACGCCGCTTACCCACGTCTCCCGCACCGCCAACGCATCATCCATCACCACGAAATCCGCCTGATACCCGGCTGCAATGCGCCCATGCGTGCGATCCAGTCCGATCCATGCCGCCGGATAGCTGCTGGCCATCCGCGATGCTTCCGCCAGCGGCAGGCCAAGCATCTGTACGGTATTGCGCACCGCGCCCGCCATGTCCAAACCGGAACCCGCCAGCACGCCAGCTTCGTTCTGGCAGATGCCGTCGCGCATGGTGATGGTCTGTCCGTTGAGCACATATTCGGGACGATCGCTGCCGACCGGCGGCATGGCATCGGTGACCAGCACGCATTTGCCGCGCTGCTTGGCGGCGATGGCGACGCGCAAGGTGGCCGGATGCACGTGATGGCCATCGACGATCAAGCCACACCAGCTGTGCGGATCGTCCAGCGCCGCGCCGACCACGCCCGGATCGCGGCTGGCGAGCGGCGTCATGGCGTTGTAGAGGTGGGTGAAGCCGCACACGCCGGCATCCAGCGCGGCGCGCGTGGTGGCGTAGTTG
This sequence comes from Dyella sp., assembly GCF_036746095.1. NCBI lineage: Bacteria > Pseudomonadati > Pseudomonadota > Gammaproteobacteria > Lysobacterales > Rhodanobacteraceae > Dyella > Dyella sp. Next base: position 58,608 of record NZ_DAIOEU010000026.1, on the reverse strand, counting down.
GCGGCGGTGTGGCCGGCAACCACGACCACGCCGGCGGCATCCAGGCGCGCAATGACCGGCAACGGTACCTGGTCCGGTGCCAGCGTCAGCATTACCGGACCTTTGTGCGGAGCGATCAGTGCTTCGACGTCATCATCGTCAGGCAGGCGGAACAGGTCGGCGTTGTGGATGCCCTTGCGCGCATTGGCCAGAAAGGGGCCTTCCACGTGGATGCCGAGAATGCCGGGCACGCGCTGCTCGATCGCATCATCGACCGCTTGCAGCGCGGCGCGCATTTTTTCTGCGGTGTCGGTAATCAGTGTCGGCAGCATGCCGGTGGTGCCGAACTTGCGATGCGCTTGGGCGATGCCACGTAGTGTCTCGACACTCGGATCATCATTGAACAGCAAGCCGCCGCCGCCATTCACCTGCACGTCGATAAAGCCCGGCAGCAACAGATGACCGTGCAGATCGTGCTTCTGTGCATCGGCGAGACGTGAATCGTCATGCGCAACGATCGCCACGATGCGCTTGCCGCGCACGAGCACGGCCAGGCCCTCACGCGGGCCATGATCACCAAGCACGCGGCCGTTGACGAGGGCGATCAGCGGACTGGGGGGCATCACACCGTCTCCGTCACTTTGCGCAGATGCGGCGGCACATCGGGATCGTAGCCGCGCGCCAGCGACAAGGCGCTGGCCGCGCGATAGAAGCTTTGCACGGCAAGCAGCGGCGTCACGATCGGGTCGATGCCGCCGGGCAGCGGCAGCGCATCCGGACCTTGTGCGCCGGGTGCCGCGACCCATACGCGCGCACCGCGCGAGCGGAATTCGCTGGCGACGGCGAGCGTGTTTTCCAGCGTGCCGTCATCCTGCGCCAGGAACAGCACTGGAAAGCCGTCGCCGACCAGCGCCATTGGGCCGTGCTTCACTTCGGCGGCGCTGAAGGCTTCGGCATGCAGGCCGCAGGTTTCCTTGAGCTTGAGCGCCGCTTCCAGCGCGGCGCCGAACCCGTAGCCGCGACCGACGACGAACAAGTTGTGCACCCCGGCCAGCCCTTGCTCCAGTGCACTCCAATCGCCCTCCCAGCCACGGCGCAGGTCGTTGGGAAGACCTGCGATGGCGGCATGCAGCTTGTCATCGTTGGCCCAATGCGCGGTCAACTGCAATACGGCAGCGAGTGTGGCGAGATAGCTCTTGGTCGCCGCCACGCTGCGCTCGGGACCCGCGCGCAGCGGAATCACCGTATCGGCCAGTGCCGCCAGCGGCGAGTCTTCCACGTTCACCAGGGCAATCACATAAGCACCGGCCTGCTTTGCCGCTTCCGCGCTGCGCAACAGATCGGGGCTCTTGCCGGATTGCGATATCGCCACGAACAGCGCGCCATCGAGCTTCACGTTCGCATCGTAGATGGAGGCAATGGATGGCGATGCCGAGGCGGTGACGAGGCCAAGCCGTGTTTCGAATACGTATTTCGCATACGCGGCAGCATGATCGGAACTGCCGCGTGCGCAGGTCACGATAAAGCGCGGCGGATTCGCGCGCAGGCGTTCGCCGAGCGCTTTGAGGATCGATGCGTTCTGCGCAAGCTGCCGTTCGACGGCGGCGGCGCTTTCCTGCGCCTCGTTGTACATCAGGGTGTCGCGAGCGGATTTCATGGAGACTCCGGAAAAAAATAAGGCGCAGCATGCACTGCTTCCTCTTCCCGCCGGAAAGAGGATTGAGGTGATAGGTAAGCGGGAATGATCAAGTCTGCCGCGGCGGCGCGGTCGACCCGCGTACCACCAGCTCCGGCATGAAGCCTTCGTTGGCCAGTTCGTTGCTGTTCTCGTGCTGCAAACCGCTGATCAGGCGCAGCGCTGCATGCCGCCCGATTTCGCTGGTCGATTGGCGCGCCGTGGTCAGCGCCGGCCATGCCTGCTTGGAGAATGGGCTGTCCTCGAACCCGGCAATGGACAGATCCCACGGCACGTCCAAGCCGGCCGAACGCGCCGCGGCGAGCACGCCCGCGGCAATCTCGTCGTTGCAGCCGAAGATTGCCGTGGGCGGCTCCTTCAGCGCCAGCAATTTGCGCGCGCCGCGAAAGCCGTCGTCGAAGGCGTAGCGCCCGGGCAGGATCATCTTGCGGTTGAGCGCGATGCCGTAATCCTTCAGCGCATCCGCATAGCCCTGGTAGCGCTCCGGACTGGAACGGTGATGCGGTTCGCCCCACAGGAAACCGATGCGCGTGTGCCCGAGCTGGATCAAATGCTCGGTGATCGCATATGCCGCGTCGTGATCGTCCACGTAGACGCAAGGCATGCCGTCCCTGGGGTCTTCGCGCGAGGCGATGATGCGCACGAAGTCCACATCGTTCGCCTTCAGCGTGGCGAGCAGGGCGGATTGCTCCGACATCGGCGGGGCCAGGATCAACCCGGCCAGGCGTGCGCGCTGCACCAGCGATACCAGCTCTTCGGCTAGGCCCGGTGCGGTCGAATCGCAGGGATAAATCTGCAAGCCGAAACCTCGCTCGCGGCAGGCCGACAGCACGCCGTTCTGCATGTCGATCACATAGTGTGCGTTCGGGTTGTCGTAAACCAAGCCGATCGCGTACGCGTGCGAGCTGCTGCGCAAGCTGCGTGCCGAAGGATCCGGGTGATAGCCGAGCTGTTCGATCGCCCGCTCCACCTTTTCGCGGGTCTCGGGTCGTACTGCCGCCTCGTGGTTGATGACGCGCGAAACCGTCTTCAACGAAACGCCGGCGTGTTTGGCGACGTCCTTGATGGTGGGGCTGTGCAACGAGAGATCCTCCCGGGTATTGGGTGGGCATCGTAGCCCAGGGCCCCGGCTTGATGGTGGTGAAAGGGCATGCGCCTGACATCACCAGGCAACCGGGCCTGCTTGATGCGCCAACGCGGCCCGCATGTCCCTCGAGCACCTGCAATGCGGCCGTGCGCGGTTTGGCCGGACGGCCAGTCCGGCGCTGCGCCAGGCACGAACACCGGGCGGGTACTGGGGAACCATGTAAGCCACGCTGAGACATCAAATAGGCTCTTAGCCTGCGTGCGCGCCCACGTTATGCCCGCGCATCCCGTAGTACAGGATGTACAGATAGCACGGCACGATGACAATCACGAACGCGAGCTGGAAGTCGATGTACTGCTTGAGGTGCACGAACGCCTGCGGCAGCAATGCGCCGCCCACGATGCCCATGACCAGCACCGCCGACCCCAGCTCGGTATGGCTGCCCAATCCCTTGATCGCCAGCGGGAAGATCGCCGGCCACATCATGGCGTTGGCAAAGCCCAGCGCGGCCACGAAGGCCACCGATACGTAGCCGTGCGTAAGGAAGGCGCCGATCGCGAACAGTACGCCGAGCACCGCCGATACGGCCAGGTAGCTCTGCTGCGAAATGACGCGCGGGATCAGCGCCGAACCAATGAGATAGCCGGCCAGCATGGACAGCATGGTGTAGGTGGTGAAATGTGTGGTTACCTGCAGCGGCAGGCCGAAGCCCTGGCCGTAGGTATTGATGGCATCGCCCGCCATCACCTCCACGCCCACATAGAGGAACAGGCAGAGCACGCCCAGCCACAAGTGCGGGAAGCTGAAAATGCCGCCCTTGCCGTGGCCAATCGAACGTTCGCTGTTGGCGCCGGAAGGTTTGATCTCCGGCAGCGAGGAAAGCAGGATCCAGATCGCCAGCACCACCAGCAACCCGGCCAGGCTCATGTACGGCCAGAACACGCGCGCGGCGAAATCATTGAGCAGGCTTTCGCGCGCTGGCCCTTCGGCCATGCCGGTCACCTGGCCAAGGAAGGTATCGATGCCCTTCATCACCAGCGCACCGAACGCCAACGGTGCCAGCGCGCCGGCCACCTTGTTGCAGATGCCCATCAATGCAATGCGCTGCGCAGCGCTATCGATGGGGCCAAGAATGCTGATGTACGGATTGGAGGCAGTCTGCAGCAACGACAGCCCCGCGCCGATCACGAACAAGCCGGTGAGCGCGCCCGAATAGATGCGAATGCGCACGAACTCGCCGAACAGCGCAGCGCCGACCGCCATGATGAAAAGACCCAGCACCATGCCCTTTTTCATGCCGGTGCGCTTGAGCACGGCACCAGCCGGCAAGGCGAGCACGAAGTACGACACGTAGAAGGCAAACGGCACCAGGAACGCGTTGATGTCGTCCAGCGTAAACGCCACTTTGACGAACGAAATCAGCGGTCCGTTGAGCCAGGTGAAAAATCCCATGATGAAGAACAGCACGCCGATGATCATCATCGGCAGCAAAGTCGACGTGCGTGGTTCGTCGGCGGTGTAAGTGGTGGACGACATGTAGCGCTTTCCCCGTGGATGAATCCGATGCCGGCAACCGACATCACCGTGATGCAAGACGATCCGGTCCTTTATTGTCCTCAAGGCACAACGTTGTCAATCGAAGGCGTTTTGCAGCACCGACAACGTGCGTCATTTGGTCCTATCGAACGCCTTGATGTGATGCATCGCAGCAGTTTTGGAGCTAGGCCATATGGCCTACATGATCGACCCAAAAATGACGGCATGTCAAAGGGTTAAAAACTTGCACCTGTAACCATGGGCGATGGCATATCGCACTGCGGCACAAGTCCCTGGCGCGCCCATGTTTTCCCCTGTTGACAGCGTTGTCATTCCTGACCAGACTCCGTCACCGAAACGCGCTGAGAGGGTTGCCTGCTGGTTCTGTAGGCAAGCGCGAACAAAACCGTGAGGAGGGGGCGTGGCTCAGGCTGTGGTACATGGCAAGGCGCAATCGGTGCCGTCACCGGAGCCAGCGTTCCTGGCCGCTGATGTCGGCGGCACGCATGCGCGCATCGGCCTGGTCAGCCCGCATCCGGATGGCCGGCGCCCCGTTACGGTGTTGGAATACCGCCGCTACGCCTGCGCCGAATGGCCGAGCCTCACCGCGGTATTGAAAGATTTCGTCACGCAGCTCAGCGCGGGCACGCATGTCGATCATTGCGCCGTGGCCAGCGCCGGCTACGTACTGGGCGATGCCATCGTCAACGACAACCTGCCGTGGCCGGTATCGATCCGCGACATCCGCGAGAGCCTGGGTATCTCCCGCCTTGCCGTCATCAACGACTTCGAAGCGGTCGCCTACGCCACGCAGTTCATGACCCAGGCCGATACCGTGCCGGTGATCGAAAGCAGCGCGCCGCAAGTGGCCGGTCCGGTGCTGGTGATGGGGCCGGGCACGGGCCTGGGTTCGGCGGTGCTGCTGCCCGGCAAGCCGCACGCCACCGTGCTGGCGACGGAAGCGGGACAGATTTCGCTCGCGCCCGGCAACGAATTGGAAATCGACATCCTGCGCTGGCTGGCGCGCGATCGCGCGTATGTCTCTTACGAGCACGCGCTGTCCGGTCCCGGCCTGCTCAATCTTTACAACGCCATTTGCGCCTTGCGCGGTGCAACGCCCGGCCTGCAACTGCCGGCCGATGTCACGCGCAATGCAGTGGAACGCACGGATGCGGCCGCCGTGGAAGCCTTGAACGTGTTCTGCGGATTGCTCGGCAGCTTCGTCGGCGACCTGGTGATGCTGTATGGCGCGCGCGGCGGGGTGTATCTCGCCGGCGGCATCCTGCCGCAGATTCGCGATCTCCTGCTGTCGAGCACCTTCGCCGAGCGCTATTTCAACAAGGGCGTGATGCGCCCTTTTCTGCAACAGGTACCGGTTCGATTGATGGAGCACGGCCAGCTCGGCGTGATCGGCGCCGCTGGTCTGTATCTGGATGGTCAACACGCGCATTGAGTTGCGCGACAGGTGTAGTGGGAAAAGGGGGGTTCAGCAAGAACCGGGCGCAAGCCCTTACGTCATGCAGTACGGACATGCCGCGAACGTTTCCGTGCTGATAAACGCCTCTGTGGGGAGGAAGCCATGTCACATCGCAAAACTCAGCTTGTTGCGAGCATCATCGCCGGCTTATGTTTGTCCGGTGCACTGCATGCGCAAGCGACGAGTCAGGCTGCCACGACCGGTCCCAGTGACCAGCCGGCGCAGCAGGATGCGCACACCCAGAAAACCGATGCCAAGCAGCTTTCGGCCGTCACCGTCACCGGTATTCGCGCAAGCCTTGCCAAGTCGCTGGATACCAAACGCAATGCCGATGCCGTAGTCGATGCGGTTACCGCCGAGGACATCGGCAAGTTTCCCAACACCAACGTCGCCGAGGCGATGTCGCAGATTCCCGGTGTGACCATCGACCGCCGCTTCGGCCAGGGCGAGCGCGTCAGCATCGACGGCACCGATCCCAGCCTCAATCTTTCTTTCCTCAACGGCCATCCGGTCGCGCAAACGCCGTGGCTGCTGGGCGAGCAGCCCAATCGCGGCTTCGACTACACCCAGCTCGCGCCGGAAGTGCTTGGACGCCTGGAAGTCTATAAGTCACCGATGGCCAGCATGCCCGAGGGCAGCGTGGGCGGTACGGTGATCATGCATACGCGCCAGCCGCTGGATCTCGATCCCAACACGATCACCGGCTCGGTGGGTACGGCCTTCAACGACCAGGCCGATCGCGGCCGGCCCAACGCCTCGGTGCTGTACAGCTGGCACGACGCCGCGCGTACGTTCGGCGTGGCGGCCTCCATCGCGCATTACGAAGAACAGGTGGATCGCCAGGGCACCGAGATCTTCGGCTACAGCACGGCGTCGCAGATCGCCGCGGTGAATCCCGCGATAGCCACCGAGGTGGCGAACGGCCAGCTCAACCCGGCCGACAAGATGCCCCAGGAAGTGAACGGTGCCTGGTTCCAGCAGCACCGCAAGCGCGACAGCGTCACCTTGGCGTTGCAATACAAGCCGATCGAAAACCTGGAGCTGGGTTTGAACGGTTTGTACATCCGCGAGAATTTCCAGAACTCCAACCAGTCGTTGTACGGCATCACCACCGACCATCCCACCGGCATCACCAGCCTCACTGCCAACGGCGCGGGCCTGATCTACCAAGGCCACTCGTGCGGCAACGAAACGCCCAGCTGCCCGGACGATGCGCAGACCATCCTCGACGAGAACGTGCGCCAGTCGGTCGTGACCACCCGCGGCGTGGACTTCAATGGCAAGTACCACGGCGATGGCTGGAACATGAGCGGCCAGGCGGGCATCAGCACCGCCGGCAATCCGAACGCGACGGTTGCGCTGTTTTCGCCGCGCTACAACGGCGGCTACACCTGGAACGCCGCGAACGGCGAGACGTTCGATAATCCCGCCGCCGCGCGCAATCCAGGCAACTGGGTGCTGGACAACAACAGCTACCTCACCCGCACGCCGATGCACGCGCTGGATCGCTACGGGCAACTCGACTTCAGCAAGGATTTCCAGAGCTTCATCAACCAGCTGCAATTCGGCGTGCGCTATACCAAGCACAACGAGCGTTCGTCCTGGGATCGCTACTACGTGCCGACCTCGATGAACGGCACCACCATGGCTGACGTGGGTGCGGTGGGCTACACGCCCAACATCTTCAGCAGCTTTCCCGGCATGTCCGGCGACTACCAGCGTCACATCCAGGCTGGCGACCAGACGGCTTACGACTGGATCGTGGCGAACACCCTCGGCGCCGGGGTGCAGCCCGACCCGGCCACCTATCTCGGCAACACCTGGCGTTTGACGCAAAGCGCGAAGGCCGCGTACCTGCAGGCCGATTTCGCCAACGACAACTGGCATGGCAACGTCGGCGCGCGCTACGTGCGTACCACCATCGACACCCTCGGCTACGAGGCCGGCGCCAACGCCGCCCTGCCGCCGCCGCCGGGTTCGGCGCAAACCAGCTCGCGCACCTTCAACGACCTGTTGCCCTCGATCAACGTGGCCTACGACACCAATCACGATGTGGTGCTGCGTGCCTCGGCGGCCAAAGTGATCGCCTGGGCGCCGTACAACGAACTGGTCAACAACACCTCGCTGGTAGACGACCAGCTCACCGGCAGCGGCGGCAACAACAAGCTCGATCCCTACAAGTCCTACAACGTCGACTTTTCCGCGGAGTGGTACTTCTCGGAACAATCGGTGCTGGCGTTCTCGATTTTCCTGAAGCACATCGACAACTACATCCAGACCAACGCGGTGGTCGAGCGCCAGTTCAACTCGCTGTTCGGCACCAATGCCTACACCGCCCTGGAAAACCTGCCGGCGAATCCCGGTGGCCAGGGCAACTGCGACAAGCAAGGCTATTGCGACTACAGCGTGCTGCGTCCGGTCAACGGCGGAGGCGCCAACGTCAAGGGCTTCACCCTCAATTACCAGCAGCCGTTCGGCGATACCGGCTTTGGTGTATCGGCCAACTACACCTACTCGCACGGCAAGGCCAACAACGGTGAAGACCTGCCCTACAACTCGCGCAGCGCCGTCAACTTCAGCCCTTACTACGAAAAGGGCGCATTGAGCGCGCGCCTCACGCTGGGCTACCGCAGCCGCTATCTCGCCGGCGGTTACGTCGCCGGCGCGCCGCCGGCCAGCGTGGGCAACTACACCGACCTGAGCGGCAGCATTGCCTGGCAATTCAATCCGCATCTCTCGGTGAGCTTCGACGCGATGAACCTGCTCAACGAGAACTACTACCAGTACGACAGCACATCGGGCCTCACGTGGAACACGTACACCACCGGACGCCGCTATCTAGCCAGTGTGCATTTCAAATTCGGAGTACCGAACGGGAATGAGTGATGACCACCAAGCAGCGACAACGCTCACTTCCCAACCCTCTCCGTAGCCGGAGAGGACCATCCATGTCGTTGAACAGTTAGAGGGGAGGAAAGAACATGTCACATCGCAAGACCCTGCTTACCGCGAGCATTGTCGCGGGCCTGTGTTGCCTGTCCGGTACGTTGAATGCGCAGGATGCGAGTCAGTCGACGACCGCCAACAATGGTGTTGGCGCGCTGACCAAGAGCCAGGACACGACGAACAGCGCCACCAGCAAAACCAACGCCAAGGAATTGGCCACCATCACGGTTACCGGCATCCGCGCCAGCCTTCAGGCATCGATGGATACCAAGCGCAACGCCGACGCCATCGTTGATGCGATCACTGCCGAGGACATCGGCAAATTCCCTGCCACCAACGTTGCCGAAGCATTGGCCCAGGTGCCGGGCGTCACGCTCGATCGCAGCATCCCTGGCACCCAACGCGTCAGCATCGACGGCCTGGATCCCAGCCTAAACGTCAGCCTGCTGGACGGCCATCCGGTTGCGCAGGCGATCTGGCTGTTTGGCGACAACCCCAATCGCGGTTTCAACTATTCGCTGCTGCCGCCGGAAATTCTCGGCCAGCTGGAAATCATCAAGAGCCCCGAGGCGCGCATCGTCGAAGGCAGCCTTGGCGGCACCGTGCTCATGCACACCGTGAAGCCGCTCGACGTGGCCTCCAACACGCTCAACGGTTCGTTCGGCGTCAACTACAACGACATGGTGGGCAGCCAGCGCCCCAATGGCTCGGTGTTCTACTCCTGGCACAACAGCGACAAGACGTTCGGTATCGACGTTTCCGCCCAGCACTATGAGGAGTACACCTCGCGCGAGGGCATGGAGAACTATGGCTACAGCACCGTGGCGTCGGTCAACGCGGCCGCCGTCGCCGCAGGCAATAACACCATCCAGAACGAAATCAATGCCGGCAGCATCAAGCCGGGCGACCTGATTCCGAACGAACTGAGTGCGGCCAATTTCCAGCAGACGGAAAAGCGCAGCAGCATCCTCACCAATATCCAGTACCGCCCGAATCAGAATTTCGAGAGCACGCTGAGCTTGATGTACATGCGTGACGACCTCGACAACGTCAACCAGTCGACGTATCCGTGGGCCACCAACAAGCCGGCCGGCATCACCTCGCTGACCGAAGGTCCGAACGGCATCATCACCGGCGGCAGCTCGGTGGGTACGCCCTGCTTCAACACGACCAGTTGCACCAGCAATGCATCCACGTTCTCCGATAACTATGCACGCGGATCGGCAGTCACCACCAAGGGCGCGGATTGGAAGGGCACGTACTTCGGTGATGGCTGGCGCCTGAGCGCAGACGCGGGCGTAAGCAGCTCGCGTAACCCGATGACGTCCTTCATCAAGGAAATCTATTACGGCGGCAGCTTCAACTGGAACATCAACAACGGCGTCCAGTTCACCGACCCGAGCACGGCCAACAATCCCAATTACTGGGCAGACAATGGCTGGGGCGGCAATGAGGAAACAATCCTGTACAAGGCTCGCGACACCTACGGCCAACTCGATTTCAGCAAGGATCTCGATGGCTTCGTCAACGAGGTGCTGGTAGGCGTGCGTTATGCCAGCCACTGGGAAAGCCAGGTGGAAAATGCCTATACCGGCCCGCAACAGTTGACCTTGAACCAGATTGGCTATGGCGGCCTGTCCAATTTGTCTGGCATGTCGGATCTGGGACTCTCCGACAGCTTTGTCCGGCACGTTCAGACCAGCGGCTTCAATGCGATCAAGAATGCAGTGCTCAGCACGCCGGGCTTCGGTGTCAACAAGGATGCCAACGTCTACTTCGACAACACCTGGGCAGTGCAGCAGGAGAACGAAGCCGCCTATGTGCAGGCGAACTTCGGCACTGACAACGTGCATGGCAACGTCGGCCTGCGCTTCGTCGATACGAAGTTCACCGCATCCGGCTACAACGTTCCCGGTTATTGCGCTGCCGCCGATACATTCAACTGCGACTTCGGCCCGGGTTTCGGCTGGGTAACGTCCAAGAAGTCTTTCACCAACGTGCTGCCGGCCCTGAACGTCGCCTGGAACATCACGCCGAACCTCATCCTGCGCGGCGCAGCGTCGGAAACCGTTGCCTATGCTCCGTACAACCAGTTGGCCCCGTACTTCGAAGCCAACGACACGGTGCTGACCGCAACTGCGGGCAATCCGGGTCTGAAGCCCTATCGCTCGGCCAACTTCGATGCGTCGATCGAGTGGTATTTCAACGATGAATCGATGTTTGCGGCGTCGGTGTTCTACAAGGATGTCCTCAACTACATCGTCAATGCCGCCACGTACCAGAGCCGGATCAACGGTTCCTGGACCATTCCGGGCTACATGCAAGCAAACGGCAACGCGCAGGTTGCCGCCGGCCTCTGCACGAGCGCCGGCGTTTGCCAATACAGCGTAACGGCACCCGTCAACGGCGGCCGCGCCAAGGTCAAGGGCGCCACGCTGAGCTACCAGCAGGCGTTCGGAGACAGCGGCTTTGGCATGCGCGCCAACTACACCTACTCCGATGCCAGTACCGCGAGCGGTGGTTGGCTGCCGTACAACTCCAAGAACTCCTACAACATCGGGCCGTATTTCGAGAAGGGGCCGTATAGCGCAAGCGTGTCGTACAACTATCGCGACGCCTATCTGGCCGGTGGCTACGTCGCGGGTGCTCCGGCTACCTATGTCGACGGCTTCAAGGAGCTGGATGCTTCCGCAGGCTATCAGTTCAACAAGAACTTCTCGGTCACGCTGAACCTGCTGAACCTGCTCAACTCCAAGTACTACGCGTACCTGGGCAGCAAGACGCAGTTGTCCGAGGAGTATGTGACCGGCCGCCAGTTCATGCTCGAGGCGCATTTCAAGCTCTGATCCAGGTTTCTTCTTCCCCGCCAAGGACCTGGTGATGGTTTGCCAGGTCCATTTTTTTTAAGGGTGGCGATTGCCTCAAGGAGTTGCCGAATGAAGTTTGTTGCACAGTTGATCGTGGCTTGCCTTGCCTCCTGCGTGTTGAAGTCATGGGCGGCAGCGCCGACGATTCTGGTCGATCAGGTCGGCTACGAACGGGCAGCCGGAAAGCAGGCAATCATTTCGGCCGACGCCGGGCAGGCGCTACATGATTTCGAGGTAATCGACGCCGGTACCGGCAAGCCGGCGTATACGGGCTCGTTGCAGGACACGGGCGCTGTGCATAACTGGGGCAAGCAGCACTACTGGCGTGCCGATTTCTCCGCGTTGAAAACACCGGGCCGTTATGTCCTTCAACTGAAAAATCACGACGCCTGCATCCGCTCCGACGAATTCCTGATCCAGGACAACGTACTGGAGCGCAACACGCTCTCCAACGTCATCTATTACTTCAAGGGCCAGCGCGCCAGCGGACTGATGGACAAGGCAGATCGCCGGCTGGCGAGTCCGGATGGCAAGCCCGCTACGCTGGATATCCATGGTGGCTGGTACGACGCCACCGGCGACTATGGCATCCATCTGTCGCACCAGAATCTGACGTCGTATTTCAACACGCAACAATTGCCGCTGGTGGCCTGGAGCTTGTTGCGCAGCTATCAGCAGCTTGAAGCGCGGCATGATCCGGATTTCAGCCAGTATCTGCGCCGCTTGCTTGACGAAGGTTTGTTCGGCGCCGATTTTCTGGTGCGCGACAAGCGGCCGGACGGCTCCTTCTATGAATCGATCGACGCGCCGGGCAAAGACAAGCTTGCGCAGGATCGCCGCATCGGCGATCCCAACTGGCGTACGCAGATCAAGCGCAGCGCCGGTGATGCCGGCGCGCAAATCGAGCAGCCACCGCATGGTCCCCACGCCTATGAGTCCAGCTTCCGTGCCGGCGGCGGCGTGGCGATTGCCGCGCTGGCGCTGGCCAGCACGATGCCTGCCACCGGTGACTTCACCCGGCAGGACTATCTGCGTGCGGCGGAGGATGCGTATCGCTTCCTGGATGCGCACAACAAGGAACTGCTCAACGATGGCGTCGAGAACATCGTCGACGACTACTGTGCGCTGCTGGCGGCAACCGAACTCTATCGCGCCACCCATGATGAAGCCTGGCGGCAGGCGGCCGACCGTCGCGCGCAGAGCTTGATGGCGCGCCTGGTAACGCATGATGGTCAAACGGATTACTGGCGCGCCGACGCGGGAACGCGCCCGTTTTTCCATCCGACCGATGCCGGGCTGCCCGTCGTGGCCTTGCTCGAATACGATCTGATTGCCACGCCCGCGCAGCAATCGGCGGTGCGTGATGCGGTGCGTCACTCGCTAGGCTACGAATTGCACGTGACCGATGAGGTCAACAACCCGTTCGGCTATGCCCGCCAGTTCGTGCGTATGGGTAACGGCACATTGCGCACCGCCTTCTTCTTCCCTCACGACTCGGAAGCCGCGCCGTGGTGGCAGGGCGAAAACGCACGCATCGCCTCCCTGGCCGCCGCGACGCGCATGGCCGAGCCGCTGTTCTCGGGTGATCCCGCGTTTCAGGCGAAGCTGGAAGACTACGCGTGGAACCAGCTGCACTGGATACTCGGCCGCAATCCGTACGACACCAGCATGCTGATGGGTAGCGGCCAGCGCAATGCGCAATACATGTTCTTCCGTTCCTATGAGTACACGAGCGCGCCGGGCGCGATCATCAACGGCATTACGGCGGGCCTGGATGACGAAGACGGCATTGCCTTCAACCTCGGCTATGCGCAGACCGGACGCGACGATGACTGGCGCTGGACGGAGCAATGGCTGCCGCACGATGCATGGTATTTGTATGCGGTGAGCTTGCCGCATGATTGAATGCGCTAACCCACCCACATCCGGTCTTCGTTTCATCCAACAGGAAAACGCATGCGATTCGCCGCCTTATTGCTTTGCCTGACCTGGTGTGGCTTCGCCCACGCCACGCCTGTATCGCTGATCCCGCTCCCCGCGCAACTCCAGCAGGCGAATGGCGCGTTCAAGGTCGTCAATGGCACGGTCATCGTCGTTCCTGCGAATGATCAGGCTGCCCACGATTCGGCGCAGTACCTCGCCGATCTGGTGGCCCGTGTTCGCGGCACCCATTTGCAAGTGAAAGAGGCTTCGTCGGATCGCGCCATCGTTTTCCAGCGCAGTGCCAAGGCCTCGCACGCGGAAGGCTACACGCTGGATGTCACGCCGCAAGGCATTCGTATCCAGGCCCATGACGATGCCGGCCTGTTTTACGGTGCCGTCAGCCTCTATCAACTCCTCACGCAGAACGCGCAGCAGGGCGACGTGCAAGTTCCCGTGTTGCATATCAGCGACTGGCCCCGCTTCGCCTGGCGCGGCGTGATGCTGGATTCCGCGCGCCATTTCCAATCCGTGGACGACGTCAAGGCGCTGCTCGACCAGATGGCCCAGCACAAGCTCAATGTGCTGCATTGGCATCTCACCGACGACCAGGGTTGGCGCATCGAGATCAAGCGCTATCCAGACCTCACGCGTATTGGCGCGTGGCGCACGCCGCCGGATGCCGGACACGATGGCGAACCGCTGCGTTATGGCGGCTTCTACACACAGGACCAGATCCGTGATGTGGTGGCATATGCAGCGGTGCGACACATCACCATCGTTCCGGAAATCGACATGCCGGGCCACGCGCAGGCCGCGGTGGCGTCGTATCCGGAAATCGGCGTTACCGGCAAGCGTCCATCGGTATCGGTCGACTGGGGCGTGAATCCCTATCTCTACAACGTGAACGATGCGACGTTCCAGTTCATCGACAATGTGCTGGATGAAGCGCTGGCCCTGTTCCCTTCGCACTACATCCACGTCGGTGGCGACGAGGCGATCAAGGATCAATGGAAAGCTTCGCCCGCGATCCAGGAAAAAATCCACGCGCTGCATCTGAAGGACGAAGATGCGCTGCAGGGCTGGTTCATCGGCCGCATCGGCAGTTACCTGTCGGCGCATGGACGGCGATTGATCGGCTGGGATGAAATCCTCGACGGCGGCGTGCCGGCCGATGCCACCGTGATGTCATGGCGTGGTACGGACGGTGCGATCAAGGCGGCCAAGCTGGGTCATGACGTAGTGATGTCGCCCGCGCCGGATCTTTATCTGGACAGCCTGCAAAGCAACCTCCCCGATGAAGCGGCCGGCCGCGACCCGGTGCGCAGCCTGCAAGACGTCTATCGCTTCCAGCCCATTCCTGCTGTGTTGAATGCCGCGCAGGCCGCGCACGTGCTGGGCGTGCAAGCGAACATATGGACCGAGCACATGCCGAGCATGCGCCACGTCGAGCATGCCGCCTTCCCACGCCTGGACGCCTTGAGCGAAGTGGCATGGTCGCCGGCTTCTTCCCGCGACTGGACAGGTTTTCTTGCGCGGCTGCCGGCGCAGTTCCAACGTTATGCCGCGCAGCATGTGGACGCCGCCGATAGCGCCTTCGCGCCGGCCATCCAGTTCGACGCCAATGCCGCGTTGAAAACCGGCAAAGCATTAGTGACGCTTTCCGACCAGGCCGGCTATGGCGCCATCCGCTACACCACGGATGGCAGCACCCCGGACCGCCATGCTGCGCTGTATGGCAAGCCGTTCACCGTGGCATGGCCGGCCACGATCAAGGCGGCGGTGTATGCGGACGACGGCGAGACCCTGGCTACTGTGCGCACGCGCGTGATCGATCGCGGCCACCTGCTGTCGCGCGCGGGTTTGGAACTCACCAATTGCGCGGGCAGCGATTTCCGTTTGCACGTGCAACCCATGCCCGATGCCACCAGCATGACGCCGGTCTACGCCGTCAACGTTTTCGATACGTGCCAGCAATATCCGGCCGCGCCACTGGATGGCATCGCCTCGATTCACGTCGAAGTGGCAAGGCTGGAGCGCAACTACGCGCTTGCACACGACATCAAGCTGGTGTTGTCGCGGCCGCATAGCACACCCTACGGTGAATTCGTTGCGCATCTGGATCGTTGCGATGGACCAGTGCTGGCGACAGCGCCGCTGCCCGATCCATCGGCCAGTGCGCGGCGTTTCGCAGTCGATGCCACACTTCCGGCACAGCATGGCGCACACACTTTGTGCCTGGTGTTCACCGCACCGACCGATGGGCCGTTGTATGCCTTCGATCGGGTATCGCTGGTACCTGCTGGCAAGGATAAAACCAGACCGTGAGTAAAAAGCTGTTCCCTTCCCTGCTTGCGGGGCAGAGCCAGGTTCAATGGACTTGAGGGGTTCAATCGCCTCGGATCCAATGCTCGTCATTCCGGCGAAGGCCGGAAGCCAGTTGAGTACATCGTGCGAAGCACGCAAAATCATTGTGCCGTGTGCTACGCACGTCATTTTTTTACTGGATTCCGGCCTTCGCCGGAATGACCAACGAAAGTTTCTGGCAATCGGAAAAGCTTGGGCCCGGAACATGGGACCAGGGCGGGGTGCGAGCGCGCGCTAAAGCACAAGCAACCCCATTCGAACCCTCCTCTGCTGTCACAGGAGAGGGACCCATCACGGAACCCCAGCGCGCTACGGATCTTTGCAATGCGTCCGCGTAATAAGCATCGCGGTCGGCGTCTGCCAGGGTGCAATGGTCGTGGCTGCCAGAATGATGTCGGCTTGCGCCACGTGCAGGCACCGCGCTGTTACGGATGGCTAGTCGTGGTTGCTTGATTTATCCACGGCATTGCGCGAATGCGTTCGACATGTCTTTGTGTTCGGACGGTGTCCCGAAAGGACAGGCCACGCGTGACCGCTGTGCGCAAGCTACTCAAATGATGCGCAATTGCTGTCCGCCAGCTCGCACAGCAAGCGGCGATGAAATATGCACGACACATGCCTTACATATGGAAAGCCTATTTCATCCATATTTTTGTAAAACCCCTTTCATCTATGTGATGAACACTTAACGCCGCGCCGTCCAGGGGCGGCGTTCTCTTCTGTCCCGAATCCATAAACACATGATGCGGCAGCCTGCTGCAGGGCTAGCTGCGCAAAGGATATTTCCGAATGTCTGTTCGTCATATCTCGATTCGCATGTCCGGCTTGGCGCTTGCCGTTGTAGCGGCATTGCATGGCGCGGCGGTTTTCGCGGCCGACAACACTGGTGTTACAGCTGGCGCTGCAGCGCCTGCCGATGCTTCGGTCACCGACAAGAGCAAGGCCAAGTCGCTGGAGGCCATCTCGGTGGTGGCGCCGGGCGAGACCATCCAGGTGCAAAGCGTGTCCAGCGTGGACATCAAGGCGCTGCCGCCGGGCAGCAGCGCATTCAAGGCACTGGACGAGCTGCCGGGCGTGAACTTCCAGTCGTCCGATCCGTGGGGCGCGTATGAGTGGTCCACACAGATCACCTTGCACGGCTTCGACCAGAGCCGCCTCGGCTTCACGCTGGACAATATCCCGCTGGGCAACATGAGCTACGGCGTGACCAACGGTCTGCAGGTTACGCGCGCCATCACCAGCGACAACCTGAGCGCGGCGGAAATCGCGCAGGGTGCCGGTGCGCTGGGTACGCCGTCGAGCACCAACCTGGGCGGCACGGTGCAGTTCTATTCGGCCGATCCGGATCCGGTGGCGGGAGCGCGCGTCAGCCAGGCGGTTGCCTCCGATAGCACGTACCGCACCTTCGTGCGCCTGGATAGCGGCGATTTCCACGGCTATTCCATGTATGTGTCGTTCAATCGCGCCGATACCGGCAAGTGGAAGGGTTATGGCGACCAGGTCGACAACCAGGTCAATTTGAAGAGCCTGTACCAGTGGGGCGACGGCAACCGCGTCAGCCTGTTCGTCGACAGCTCCAAGCGCAAGGAATACGACTATCAGGACCTGTCGCTGACCAGCCAGCGCATACTCGGCTGGAACTACGACTACTGGCAGCCGGATTGGACGTCGGCCGTGCAGACCGCGCTGGCGATCCAGGGCAAGGGCGCCTATCCCGCATCGTTGAATGGCCTGCCGGCCAACTACGACAAAGGCGATGTGAACTATTACGCCGGCGGCGGCATCCGCCGCGACAACCTGGTGGGCTTGAGCGGCCAGTTCGCCCTGGGCAGCAATGCCACGCTGAATCTCGGCACCTACTATCACGGCGATCGTGGCGAAGGCCAGTGGGCTACGCCGTATGTGGCATCGTCGGCGACCGTGCCGATTGCGATGCGCACGACCGACTACGGCCTGGACCGCACCGGTGGCACGGCGTCGCTGAATTTCAACATCGCCAACAATGACATCGAAATCGGCGCATGGGTGGAAGACGCCAACACCAACCAGGAACGCAACTATTTCTACTTGAATGGCCAGTACACCTTCCTCAGCGATTTCTACGATTCCGAACAACCCTTCCTGCGCGGCTTCCTGCAGAACTACCAAACCACCACGCGCATGGGTTACATCGAAGACACGCTGCACTTCATGGATGATCGCCTGACGGTGAACATCGGCACCAAGGCACTGGACGTGGCCACCACAGCCAAGGCGTTGGTGCCGACCAGTGCGCTTTCTGGCGGCCAGGTCACCGCCAAGGACAACTTCCTGCCGCAGGCCGGTGTCGACTACAAGCTCGATGCGCACCAGGACGTGTATGCGTCCTACACCAAGAACATGGCGGCGTACGGCTTCCTGCCGTTCTCGCAGTCGCAGACGTCGTTCGACAACGCCAAGTCCAGCCTGAAGCCGGAAGAATCGCAGACCTTCGAGTTCGGCTATCGCGTGCAAGGTGCCGGCTTTGAAGCCTCGGCCGATGCGTATTTCACGCACTTCACCAATCGCCTGCTGGCGGTTACGCCGTGCAGTGCGGTGCAGACGTGCTCGGCGATCATCAACAACGTAGGTTCGGTGAAGAGCAAGGGTATCGACCTGGCGTTGATCTGGAAGCCGATGGAGCACATGCGCTGGTTGAACACGCTGTCGTACGACAACTCCAAATACCAGAACAATTACCTGGACAATGGCGTGGTCGAGACGTCCGGCAAGTACGTGGTAGGCACGCCGGTGTGGATGTTCACCAGTGCGCTGAGCTACACCCTCGATGGCTTCACCTTCAACATCGATGGCAAGTACACCGGCCGCCGCTACATCACCTACATCAACGATTCGTCGGTGCCGGCGTACTGGTTGTTCAACGCCGGCGTGAATTACGACATCGGCGCGGTATCGATCCTGAAGGACCTGAGCCTGGGCTTCAACATCACCAACCTGGCCAACAAGCACTACTTCGCCACCACGGGTACCAACGGCTACGTGGCGTCGGATCCGAATGGCTACAACCAGACCTTGCAGGCCGGTGCGCGGCGCCAGTACTTCTTCAATATCAACGCGAAGTTCTGATCTGCTTGAAGATGAAAGACTGCTCCCTGCTTAGGCAGGGAGCAGTCCAAAGGCGCTGAAAAGCGGCATGAAAGCCGCGCCTCATCTGCCGGTGCCCTCGATATACTGCTGTCCAGGCGCTTCACGCCTTGGGGAGGCACGCGGCCACGATGATCACGCCCGAACGCATCATGGCCTGGGCCATACCGGGTTTCTTCGTGTTGATCAGCATCGAGTTGCTGGTCGCGAAGTGGCAAAAGCGCGACGTCTACTACGTCAACGATGCGATCAACAGCCTGGGGCTGGGCACGATTTCGCAGATCGTCGGCGTGTTTACCAAGCTGTTCACCATCGGCATTTATGGCTGGTGCGCGGCGCACCTGTCCGCATGGAGCTTGCCGGCAAACAGCATCTGGGTGTGGATCAGTGGCTTGCTGATCTACGACCTGCTTTATTACTGGCTGCACCGCCTCGGCCATGAAGTGAACGTGCTGTGGGCCGCGCACGTGGTGCATCACCAGAGCGAGAGCTACAACCTCACCACCGCGCTGCGCCAGACCGGCAGCGGTTTTCTGCTGGGGTGGATGGCCTATCTGCCGATGGCACTGCTCGGCTATCCCACCGAAGTGTTTGCCGTCATCGCGCTGATCGACCTGCTTTACCAGTTCTGGGTGCATACCGAGGTGATCGGCCGGCTCGGCTGGTTTGATCGCGTGTTCTGCTCGCCTTCCAACCACCGCGCGCATCACGCGGTGAATGACCGTTATCTCGATCGAAATTACGGTGGCATCCTGATTGTCTGGGATCGCCTGTTCGGCAGCTTCGTCGAGGAGGACGACGACGACCCGCCGGTCTACGGCACGCGCGCGCCGCTGCAAAGCTGGAATCCGCTGTGGGCGAACGCGGAAGTGTATGGGGCGATGCTCAAGGACAGCTGGCATGCACACGGTTGGCTGGACAAGCTGCGCGTGTGGATCAAGCCGCCGGGCTGGCGGCCCGCGGACGTGGCCGCGCGTTTTCCCAAGCCGGATTTCGATATCCGGCATGCGCGCTACAACCCACCGATATCGCGGGCGCTGAAAGCTTATTGCCTGGTGCAATTCGGCGTGTTGCTGCTGATTGGCGTGAATTTTCTGGAGGCCGCGCCGAAGATGGCATGGATGCCCGCGGCAGTTTATGCGGCGTACCTGGTGTACAGCTTGCTGGCGATGGGCTTGTTGCTGGAAGCGCGTCGAATCGGCACATGGTTGGAGCTGTTACGCACAGCGGGAACGGCAGCGCTGGTGGCCATCAGCGGGAGCTGGTTCGGCGCCGCGCATCTGGATGCGCGCATCGTCACGGCGCTTGTGGCGGCGTTCGGCATGGGTGCGGCCGCGCTATTGCTGCTGGCGGGTTACGCGCGCCATTCGGCTCGCACCCGGATGACGCAGCCACTGTAGATTGGGGTTCGCGTTTTGCTTATCCGACCTACGGTGCAGCGATGCGAAACGGGTCGTGAAATTTGCTTCGCCATGTGTTGGAACCCGCATCGGTTTGTTCCATAGTGTGCACCAGAGGGTCCGCCTGGCTTGGCGTTGCCCGGCCGGGCGTGTGTGTTCTCCACGGGAGAATGATCATGCGTTACACATCGCTGTTCGAACGTTACAGGGACGTTCTGCTGCTGATCGCCCGCATATTGCTGATGGCCTTGTTCGTGATCTTCGGCTGGGACAAGTTTCTCAATTTTTCCGGCACGGCCGATTACATGGAATCGGTGGGATTGCCGTTTGCCACGCTGGCATCGTTGATTGCGCTCTTCATGGAGCTGGTGGTGGGCGTGGCCATCCTGCTCGGCTTCTACACGCGGCCGTTGGCCTTCGCGCTTTGCTTGTATACCGTGATCACCGCCTTGCTCGGCCACCGGTTCTGGGCGCTGACCGGCGGGTTGCGCCTGGACACGATGATCCATTTCTACAAGAACATGGGCATTGCCGGCGGATTGCTGTTGCTATGCCTGACCGGCCCGGGAAAGTTTTCGCTGGATCGAAGGTAAAGCGTCGCCAGGGCGGTACAGGCCGGGTTAGCGCGCCATGACCCGGCAGCGCTTTGGGCCCGGTCACGTCGGGTAGCGCAACGCAAACCCAACGTGCGCTGCCGTTGCACTGCAGCATCAAGGGCGTGTCGGATATCCCTTCCGGCAGCCGTCCCGGCCGTTTGCTTTCGCTATGATCGGCGCTTTCGTTTTTGGAGAGCCGCCGATGGGTATCCTGAGCAGGATGCTGCGCCACAAGTCCGTCGAACAGTTGCAGGCGGAAGCAGGCCGGCGTGGCGACTTCCGCCGTGTATTGGGGTTGTGGCAGCTCACGGCCATCGGTATCGGCGGCATCATCGGCGTGGGCATCTTCGTGCTGGCGGGGCAGCAGGCGGCTGCGAACGCTGGGCCGGCCGTCGCGTTGAGCTTCATCATCGCCGGCATGGGCAGTGCGTGCGCGGCGTTGTGCTATGCCGAATTTGCCGGACTGATTCCGGTCACCGGCAGCGCCTACACCTACGGCTATGCGGTGCTGGGCGAATTCGTCGCCTGGATCATCGGCTGGGATCTGCTGCTGGAATATGCATTGGTGGTGGCGGTGGTGGCGATCGGCTGGTCCGGCTACGTGCAGGTGTTGCTCGGCTCGGCGGGTATCCATCTGCCGGAATGGGCACAGCAGAGCATGAGCGCGCAGACGATGGAGTACTACCTGCAACAGGTGTTCGGCGTGCATGGCGGGCAGGCGATCGCCGGGCCGAGCGATGGACACCGGTTCAACGTGATCGCCGCTACCGTGTCACTGCTGGTGGCGGCGCTGCTCACCATTCGTACCGAATGGGGCGCGCGCTTCAACACGCTGGTGGTGACGATCAAGGTGATCGGCGTGCTGTTGGTGGTGCTGGTTGGCGCGTTCTACGTGCATAAGACGAACTGGCAGCCGTTCATTCCCGCGCGCATCGTCGATGCACAGGGCATCGGGCACTTTGGTTGGGCCGGCGTGCTGACCGGCGCCAGCGTGGTGTTCTTTGCCGTGTTCGGCTACGACACGCTCACCACGGCGGCGGAAGAAGCGAAATTTCCGCAACGCGATCTGCCGCGCGCGGTGCTGCTGTCGCTGGCGGTGGCGATGGTGCTGTACATCGCGGTGTCGCTGGTGCTGACTGGCATTACGCACTACAGCAACCTGGGCGGCGATGCCTCCGTGTCGCAGGCGTTCGAATCCATCGGCCTGCATTGGTTGAGCGTGACCATTGCCGTTGCCGCGGTGATCGGCGTGACCAGCGTGCTGTTTGCTTTCATGCTTGGCGCCGCGCGCATCTGGTTTGCGCTCGCGCGCGATGGCCTGTTGCCGGCGTGGTTCGCGCATATCCATCCGCGCTTCGGCACGCCGGCGCGGCCGACGGTGATCCTCGGCGTATTTACCGCCCTGGTAGCCGGCTTGCTGCCGATCGGCGAGGTGGCGGAGCTGGTGAACATCGGCACGCTCAGTGCGTTCATCATCATTTGCACGGCCGTGCTGGTCTTGCGTATCCGCAAGCCGCACGTGCCGCGCAGTTTCCGTGCGCCGGCCCTGGCGCTGGTGTCGCCGCTTGGCGTGCTGTTCTCGCTGCTGTTGATCTTTGGCGTGCCGTGGTCGGACGCCCATGGCTGGCAGCGCATCGGCGGTTTGCCGTGGATCACCTTTGAGCGTTTCATCATCTGGATGGCGCTGGGCTGCGTGATCTATTTCGGCTATGGCATGCGGCATAGCCGGATCGAGCAGAAATAACCCAACCCACGCGCGGCGTGCAGTGCAGGAATAGGCAATCGCAGGCTTTTGCGTGATGCAATGCGACAGCCATGACTGCACTTCGCCGTGCAGCTTGAAAACCTGACAACATGACCTCTGGCAGGGGAAGTCGCGTAGGGTCTTCGCTCTAACATCGCCGGCAATCCGCCTGTTGCGCGGTCACTATCCTCTGCTGTCCTTGCGGGCCATCCGCTCGGCGGCGCCTGCCGGAGTTGTCGAGTGAAATCCCAAGCCCTGCGTTTCAGCGTGATTGCCGCCGCCGTGATGGCGGCCTGTTCCTGGTCCGCCATCGCCGCCGCGCAAGATGGATTTTCCGGCAATGTGCCGGCACCGGTCGATCAGCCTTACGCGGGCATGTTGACCGTCAACGTCGATCTCACCGATGCCGCCAAGCGCATTTTCCGTTCGCACGAAACCATTCCGGTCAAGCCGGGTTCGCTCACGCTGTTCTATCCGAAGTGGATTCCCGGCGAACACGCGCCCTCCGGCCCGGTGTCGAACGTATCGGGCCTGATCATTCGCGCCAATGGCAAGCAGCTGTCGTGGCGCCGCGACTTGCGCGACATGTACGCGATCCACGTGGACGTGCCGCAGGATGCCAATCAGCTCGACCTGGAATTCGAATTCCTCTCGCCGGGCGAGGGCGAAGGCAGCAACTTCGGGGCAAGCGTTTCCACCTCGCCCGAAGTGGTGGACATGGAGTTCAACCAGGTGGCGTTCTATCCGGCGGGCTACTACACGCGCCAGATCCAGATCCAGCCGAGCGTGCAGTTGCCGCAAGGCTGGAAATTCGGCAGCGCGCTGGAGGTGGACAACCAATCCGGCAACACCATTCGTTTCAAGCCGCTGAGCTTCAACAACTTCGTCGATTCGCCGCTGATCGCCGGCGCGCACTTCAACCGCGTCGACCTCACCCCCAAGGGCGGTGCGCCGGTGCACTTGAACGTGGTGGGTGATTCGGCCAAGGCCGTCAAGCTCACCGACAAGCAACTTCAACAGCAGCGCAACGTGGTGGCGCAAATCAACGATTTGTTCGGCGCGCATCACTACAGCCATTACGATTTCCTGCTGACGCTGTCGGACCACACCGGCCACTTCGGCCTGGAGCATCACCAGTCCAGCGATGATCGCCTGCCGGAAGATTTCTTCACCGACGACGACATGCACCTGGTGGCCGCCAGCCTGATGCCGCACGAAATGGTGCATTCGTGGAACGGCAAATTCCGCCGCCCGGCGGATCTGTGGACGCCCAACTTCAACGTGCCGATGCAGGATGACCTGCTGTGGGTGTACGAAGGCCTCACCGATTACTGGTGCGGCATTCTCACCGCGCGTGCAGGCCTGTGGACGCCGGAGCAGTATCGGGACTCCATCGCCAACATCGCCGGCGCCATGAGCTATCGCACGGGGCGCGCCTGGCGTTCGCTGCAAGACACCGCCGATGCCGCGCCGCTCACCTATTACGGTTCGGAAAGCTGGATCAACTGGATCCGCGATACCGATTTCTATCCGGAAGGCCAGCTGCTGTGGCTGGACGTCGACACCAAGATCCGCGAACTCAGCAACGGCAAGCATTCGCTGGATGATTTCGCGCATGCTTTCTATGGCATGGACAACGGCAGCTACGTCACCAAGACCTACACCTTCGACGACGTGGTCAGCACGCTCAACCAGGTGCAGCCGTTCGACTGGACGAAATTCCTGCGCGACCGCCTCGAGTACACCGGCAACGAGCTGCCCGAGCACGGTATCGAGCGCGGCGGCTGGAAGCTGGTCTACAACGACACGCCCAATGCCGAAGAAAAAGCGTGGGAGGGCATTCGCCACGGCATGAACCTGGCCTATTCGATCGGCTTGACCGTCAACCAGAAAGGCCGCATCGGCGACGTGCAATGGAACGGTCCCGCGTTCAAGGCCGGCCTGGTGCCGAACCTGACCATCGTCGCGGTCAACGGGCGCGACTTCTCCACCGACGCGATGAAGGATGCGATCACCGCCGCCAAGACATCCTCGGCACCGATCGAGCTGCTGGTGAAGAACGTGGATGTGTACAGCACGGTGAAGGTGGATTACCACGAGGGTTTGCGCTATCCGCACCTGGTGCGAGCAGACGGCAAGGATCTGCTCGACGACATTCTGAAGCCGCGCAGCAAGTAACGCAGACGTGTTTGTAGGCTGGGAAGAAATCCCGGCATCGACACTCGTAGCAAGGCCGGGATGCCATCCCGGCCTTTTTTCACTGTCCTTGACGTGTAATTACGCTGTGGGATGAGGACGCCATTGACTACTTCAAGTCAATTTCCGAGAAGGTCGGCATTCCTTACCAGAGCTTGATCAATCTCTATCTGCGGGATTGCGCTGCTACGCATCGCACGATCAACCTGTCCTGGAAGTAGCACCTGGATGAAAAAGCGCCCCTGGCTTCCATGAAATCCAGCCGCCGGGACTGCGCCCGTCCTGCGAACTGAAGCTTCTCGGTTCCCCGGCCAGGACGTGTAAGGAAGCTACCCCCATCAAGCCCCGCCGACTCCTGCCGATATCTGTCCCAAGGGGACAAGCCTGGGCGGGACATGAGCGGATTCTGGAAGCGACTGTTTGCAGCGGACGAGCCGGCCCCAGAGCGGCCGCGTCTCAGCGTGGTCTTGCCGTGGCCGGAAGAAAGCAAGCCGCAGGAGCCGGTCCCGGCGCTGGGCAGCGCGGACGTCCAGGATTGGTTTTACCGCCTGGTACTGGGCATGCCCGGTTCCGAGGCGGCGCAGATGCGGCCGCAGGAACAGGTGATGCTGCGCCGGCTGGACGAGTTGTGCGGCGGCGATCGTTTCGACATCACCACCTTGCCGCGTTTGCCGGAGGTGCTGCCGCAGCTGCTGCGCCTGCTCAAAAGCGACAGTTCCGACGGCACCAAGGTCGCCAAATTGATCGGGCGCGATCCGGTACTGGTCGGTGAAGTGATGCGGGTCAGCCGCAGCGCGCACTATCGCACGGCGCGGCCGATCAGCAGCCTGCAGCATGCGGTGGTACTGCTGGGCCACGACGGCCTGCGCCAGATGGTGACGCAGCACGTGATGAAACCGATCCTGCAGGCCAGCGCGGGCATGCTCGCCCATTCGGCGGGCCAGCGTCTGTGGGATCACGCGGAACGCTGTGCGCACGTCAGCACGTATCTGGCGCGCGGCCAGGGCGATCCGTTCGAGGCGTATCTCGCCGGCATCGTCTGCAATGCGGGCGTCGGCGCGATGATCCGTGTGCTCGATCAGGAAGCGCCGCCCACGCTCGGGGTTTTCAGCCGCGCTTTCCTGCTCAATTTCGTGCACCTGGCCAACCATCTCACCTTGCGCGCGGGCAAGCATTGGGAGCTGCCGCCGAACGTGATCGTGGCCTTGCGCGAACGGCTGGAGGTGCGCGGCAAGGCACCCGTCACCGAACTGGGCAATGCGCTGCTCGCCGCCGACCACCTGGCGATGATCCAGATGCTGGCCGACAACCATGTGATCGACCGCGCCACGCCGCCGGCGCCGGTGCGTTCGGATCGCCTGCCGGAAGTGCTGGTGGAGCGTGCGCAGCAGGAACTGCGCAGGGTGTTCCGAACGTAGAACGCGTAGCTGGGATGAAATCCCGGCATCGGAGCGGCAAGGTCAGCCGTTGGTTGCCGCCAGCCGTTCCTCGAACTTCTCCGGCGGCATCGGCGCACCGAACAAGAAGCCCTGCATGTGCGAGCAGCCGGCATCGCGCAGGAACGCGCTTTGCACTTCGGTCTCCACGCCTTCGGCGATCACATCCTTGTTGAGGCTGCGCGCCATGCCGATGATGGCGCGGGTGATCGCCGCCGTTTCCAAATCCTGCGCGATGTCGCGCACGAACGCGCGCTCGATCTTCAAGGCGTCGACCGGGAAATGCTTGAGATAAGACAGGCTGTTGTAGCCGGTGCCGAAATCATCCAGCGACAGCCGCACGCCGCGCTGGCGGATGCGCCGCAGCAGGCGGATGATGCCGTCGCCGCCGCTCATCATGGTGCGTTCGGTGAGTTCCAGTTCCAGCAGGCTCGGGTCGAGGCCGGTCTCGTTGAGAATGCCGTCGAGCCGTTCGTAGAAACCCGCGTATTGGAACTGCAACGGCGACACGTTGACCGAAATCGAGATGGGATGCCCCTCGCGCTGCCAGGTGCGCGCCTGCTGGCAGGCTTCGCGCAGCGCCCAGGTGCCGATCGAAACGATCAGGCCGGTATCTTCGGCCACCGGAATGAACTGGTCCGGCGTGAACATCTCTTTGCCATCCACGTACAGGCGCAGCAGCGCTTCGGCGCCGACGATATGGCCCAGCTTCGCATCCACCTTGGGCTGGTATTGCAGCTTGAGCTCGTTGTGCATCAGCGCGTGGCGCAGCACGTTTTCGATGCGCTGGCTGGCGGCCGAACGCTGGCTCATTTCCGGCGCGTAGAAACAGTAACCGTCGCGGCCCTGGGTTTTCACTTCGTACATGGCCGCATCGGCGGTGCGCACCAGTGAATCCGGTTCGATGCCGTCGCGCGGGAACAGGCTGATGCCGATGCTGGCGCGCAGCTCGAGCGGCGGCACATGCGATACCTGCGTTTGCGCACACGCATCGAGCAGCTTGCGCGCGAAGCTGGCGGCTTCGTCCGCATCATCCACGCGCGGCAGCAACACCACGAATTCGTCGCCGTTGTAGCGGAACGCCATGTCTTCGCTATCACGCAGCACGCCGCGGATCTGCTGCGCCACCGCTTGCAGCACCTGGTCGCCCACGCCATGGCCAAGCGTGTCGTTGACGCGCCGGAAATGATCCAGGTCCAGGTAAAGCAGCGCGCACTGGCGATGGCGCTGCGTCGCCATGGTGGTGGCCTGCTCGATGCGCGCATACAGCAGAGTGCGATTGGGCAGGCCGGTCAGCGTGTCGTGCTGGGCCAGCTGGATCATCTTCAGCGCCAGCGTGCGGTTTTCGCTGATGTCGTGACACACCAGCACGCCGCCGGTCACGGTGCCGGTGTGATCGTGCAGCAGGGCCGACGAGGTTTCGATCGGCGTCTCGAAACCGTTCCGATGAAGCAGGATCGCCCGCCCGCTGAAGTCGACGATCACGTTGCGCCGCATCGCCTGGCGCAGCGGGTTGTCGAGCGGCTGGCGGTTGTTGATGTCGCGCAGGCGGAAGACATCGTCGAGCGGGCTGCCTTTGGCATCGGCGCTGGACCAGCCGGTCATCGCCTCGGCGATCGGGTTGAGCGAGGTGACGTTGAGCGCCACGTCGGTGGTGATCACCGCGTCGCCGATCGAATTCAGTGTCACTTCGGCCAGCTGGCGTTCGCGGAACAGTGCCTCTTCGTAATGCTTGCGCTTGGTGATGTTCTGCACCTGGCTGACCAGGTAATTGAGCTGTCCGGCATCGTTGCGCACCTGCGAGATGCTGAGCAGCACGTACACCACGTGCCCGTCGCGATGGATATAGCGCTTTTCAGTCTGGAACGCTTCGCGCCGGCCGCTGATGACCTGTGCCGCCAAGGCATCGCTCACCGGCAGATCATCCGGATGCGTCACATGGCGCCAGGTCATCGTGTGCAGCTGCGCCTCGGTGTAGCCGAGCATGTTGCACAGCGCCTCGTTGACGCGCTGGTAGCGGCCGTCCGGAAGCACCAGCGCCATGCCGACGGCGGCGTGCTGGAACGCCTGCGAAAAACGCTGCTCGCTTTCGCGCAGCTGCTCTTCCAGCGCGTGGCGTTCCGTGATGTCGGTGAATACGGTAAAGACGCCACGCAACCGGCCGTGTTCGTCGCGATCCGGCGTGAAGCTGCCGTGCACGTAGCGGTCCTGGCTGCGATTGAACAGTGGCCCTTCGTAGCTGGCCTCATGTCCGCCCAAGGCCTGCAGCAAGGCAGCGCGCACGCGCAGATAGCTTTCCGGATCGAGCACGTCGCTGACCGGCTTGCCGATGATCTGGGCCGGATCGAGATCAAACCAGCGGCGGTGTGCCTCGTTGGCGAACACGAAGTATTCGCGCGGATCGATGTAGGTCATCAGCGCAGGCACGCCCTGCACGACGTGTGCAAGCAGATCCTGGCCAGATTCGTGGCCGGACGGATGGCTGTCGGCGGGATGCGTCACCTTGGACATGCGGTTTCGGTGCGGCCGTGAGTCCGCACATCATGCGCCGGATCGTGCTTTGTTTGCACCTGCGGGACGGCGTGGCGCAGCAGCCTGGTCAGGAATTTCCGGTGCACGGGCGGCGGGATGCACCCCGCCTGCTTTCAATGCAAGGCAACGGCAGGTGCCGCCAGCACGCCGCGCTCATCAAGCTGGATCTTGCCCAAGGCATGCAGATCGCTCGCCGCGCCAAACCGGTCTGCCAGCACGGAGAGCAGCGATCCGAGCGCCGCCGAGCGCAGTGGATAGCCATGCGCCAGCACGCTGGCACGTCCCGCCGAGCCGCGTTGCGCCACGGTGACGGCCACCACCCCGAGGCCGGCCGCTTCGTGCGCGAACAGGGTCGGCGCGCCATAGGCGGGATCGGGCGGTGCCACGGTTTCGACCAGCCAGCCCGATCCTTCCGTGACCGCATCGCCTTCCAGCTGCAGCGTCACGCCATGGGCTTGCAACAAGGCCGCGTATTGGCGCAATTCGAATACGGCGCCGGCAAACGCGTGGCTGCGTTCGGCGATCTCGCCGCTTTGTGCCGCCAGCCATTGCGCCGGCGATTGCATCCACACCTTGCCATCGGCATAGCGAAGCGCGAGACCGCGTGCGCTCAAGGTGGTTTCGGGCCGGTAAGGCGTCAGCATCGCCGCTTCCAGCACTTGCCATAGCGGCGCGAGGTTGACGTGCTCGTATTGCACGCAGGTGAGGGCAAGCAGGTCGTTGCGGCTGAGATAGCGTGCATGCTCCAGGCGGACGCCGAACGTACGCATCAGCCAGTCGGCGGTGCGCGCACCGGCTTCGCCGCGGCCGACCAGTTCCACTTCCAGGCGCTCCGATAGCGCATCGGCCATCTCTTCGGCGGCGAGCAGGCTCAGCGGCAGCAGCCGCATCGGGCCATCGGCGTAAGCAGGCTCCGGTTCCAGCGGCTGGGCCGGCATGCGGCCTTCGTAGTGGCCAAAGGCGACCACGTTGCCGAGTGGGCCACGCGGCACGCGGCGAGCCAGCTCGTCGAGCGTTGCCCATACTGGAAACCCGGGGCGCAGCAGCTCCACCGCATCGAACACCGCCCCGCCCAGGGCCAGCCGCGCCTGGGCGACCTCGGGCACCAGCGTGTGCAGGTCATCCGCCACCAGGGCGGCCAGGTCGGCGGCTTCGTCGCGGCTCAAGCTCAGGCGTTGCGGATGCTCGCCGGGGGACAGTTCCACGGCCAGGACGATGGACAGGGCGACGAGTGAGCTGGCGGATTCCACGTGATCGATACCTCAGGCCTGATGCTGTCGAGACATACCTTCGACACGCAGCACGTGTATGGGAAACAGCCAGCAAGTCTAACATTCGCTGATCGAGCGTCCGTGCGGGGTTCCGCCGGGGCGCCGCGCGGGTTAGCCTTGCTGGATCGGTGCATCGGGACCCATTCAAGGCTATGGAAAACACGCAGCAGCGCGTTGGTGTCATCGGCGGCGTGCGCATCCCGTTCTGTCGCAACAACACTGCCTATGCGGACGTCGGCAACTTTGGCATGTCAGTGAAGGTGCTGGGCGCGCTGGTCGAGCGTTTCGGGCTGCACGGCATGGAACTGGGCGAAGTGGCGATGGGGGCGGTGATCAGGCACTCCTCGGAGTGGAACCTGGCCCGCGAGGCCCTGCTCAGCTCCGGCCTGGCCCCCACCACGCCGGGCATCACCACTGCCCGCGCCTGCGGGACCTCGCTGGACAACACCATACTTATCGCCAACAAGATCGCCGCCGGGCAGATCGAGGCCGGCATCGCCGGCGGCTCCGATACCACCAGCGACGTACCGATCGTCTATAGCCAACGCCTGCGCAAGCGCCTGCTGGCGGTCAATCGCGCCAAGACCCCGCTGGAAAAGCTGCAAACCGCCGTGCGCGGTTTTTCTTTGAGCGAGCTGAAGCCCTCGTTTCCCGGCGTGGCCGAGCCGCGCACCGGCATGTCGATGGGCGAACACTGCGAAAAGATGGCGCGCGAATGGCATATCGGCCGCGAGGCACAGGATCGCCTCGCCCTGGACAGCCATCGCAAGCTGGCGGCTGCCTATGACGCCGGCTTCTTTGCCGACCTGGTCGTGCCGTTCCGCGGCATCAAGCGCGATGGTTTTTTGCGCCCCGACACCAGCATGGACAAGCTGGCCGGGTTGAAACCGGCGTTCGACAAGCGCTCCGGCCACGGCACCCTCACTGCCGGCAATTCCACCGGCCTTTCCGACGGCGCGGCGGCCGTGCTGCTGGCCAGCGAGGCGTGGGCAACCCAACGCGGCTTGAAGATCCAGGCGTACCTGCGCGACGCCGAGGCGGCGGCGGTGGATTTCGTGCACGGCGAGGGCTTGCTGATGGCGCCCACCATTGCCGTGCCGCGCCTGCTCAAGCGCAATGGCCTCACGCTGCAGGATTTCGATTTCTACGAAATCCATGAAGCCTTTGCCGCGCAGGTGCTGTGCACGCTGCGTGCGTGGGAGTCGGCCGATTACTGCAAGAACCGCTTGGGCCTGGATGCGCCGCTGGGCAGCATCGATCCGGCCAAACTCAACGTGCATGGCTCCAGCCTCGCGGTGGGGCATCCGTTTGCCGCCACCGGCGCGCGCATCGTCGCCACGCTGGCGAAACTGCTCGAACACAAAGGCTCCGGCCGCGGCCTGATTTCCATCTGCACCGCCGGCGGCATGGGCGTGGTGGCGATTCTCGAACGCTGATTTCCCGATGCCCCGCTTGCGCGTCACAGGTACGTTGAGTTTGCTTGCCCTGGCCATCGGGGCGGCGGGTACGCAGTGGCTGAGCGACATGACGGCAGGACGCGCCACGCCGCCGGAAACCGGTCCGCTGCTGACCGCGCATCCCTCGCATCGTCGCATCACGCATCCCAAGCCGGTGGTAATGGTTGCGCGGCCGCGCTACACCCCTGCACAAGATGAAGTCGCTGCCGCACCGGCGGTGGCTATGAGTTCCAGCGTGACGCTTGTTCCGATCGCCACGCCCACCTCGTCCGTACCGACCTCACGCATGGAAAACCATGCGCTAGGCAACGTGGTGCTGCACGTCACCGTCGATGGACAAGGGCAGGTGACCGCTACTTCCATCGCTCAAACCAGCGGCGACGACGTGCTCGATGCAAACGCAATGGACATTGCGCGGCATTGGCGCTTTGCCGTGCCGCCGGATCACCCGCAGGGATTGAGTGGCGATTTGCCGATGCGCTTTACCGGTGAGTTGGCGCCGCTGGCGCAAATGCCCTGATTTGATACCCCTATTTTGTAAGGATGCCATGTCGTCAATACGCGGCAACACTTCAACAACTGCCAAAGATCAGGGCATTGCCTACCGCTTGCATATCCAGCTACTGGATATTGAACCGGCTATCTGGCGCGAAGTGATCGTGCCGGCTTCCATCAAGTTGCCGGTGCTGCATCACGTATTGCAGATTGCCATGGGCTGGGACGACGGGCACATGCATGACTTCGCCTTCGACGGCACTCGCTATGGTGGTGACGGGCGGCGCGAAGCCGGGGTGGCGCTGCCCGATGCGTTGGGTACGAAGCGAAGCTTCGAGTACACCTACGATTTTGGCGATGACTGGCGCCACGCCATCAAGGTAAACAAAGTCGACAAGCTCGATCCCGCCAGGCGTTTGCCTTTCTGTGTGGATGGCGAGCGTGCATGTCCGCCCGAGGATGTTGGTGGCCCGTGGGGCTATGCCAATTATCTTGAAGCTATCGGTGACCCATCGCACGAAGAGCATGAAGACATGCTCGAATGGGGCGGCGACTTCGATCCGGAGGAATTCGATCTCAAACAGATCAACCGCGAACTGGCGGGTATTCGGCTCCTTTAAGGAGCAGGGCAGGTTTGGGCAATCACATGGACTCGCCCTCGCCCAATGATGACGGTGAACAGTTTTACTCTCCTCCGCTGGCCCGAGAGGCCTTATCGGAGCGGAGGCGCGTCCATGTGATTGCAAAGGTGGGCGCCCATCAATGCGGGCGTTGCTCCGCAAACGAATACACCTGGTCTGCCCACTGCGTGGCCGCGTAATACGCGCCGGCCATCTTGCGGATGTTCTGCGGATGCATGTGTGCGCCCTTGAGATCGCCGGCTTCCCATGCGTAGACCTGTTCGAGCAAGGGCGCGAACGGGCCACGGTCTTCCACCAGCGCATCGCGGATTTCCGGCGCCAGCGGCAGATGGCTCAGCACGAATTCCATCGGCGCGCACAGCAGCGTATCGAGCAGTGACAGCAGGCCCGCCATGAAGGCCATTTCCTGCTGGCCGGACGGCATGCCCTGCGCCAGCTTTTCGCACATGTGCGCGCGGATCAGCGCGGTGCGCAGGAGCTCCGGCGGACGGTCGTCGGTGCTGGCCAGCGCCATGGTGTAGATCCAGTTGCGCAGGCGCGCCACGCCGAAGAAGATGGCTGCCTGCTGGATCGACTTCAGCTGGCGCGGCAGCGCGAAATAAGCGGAGTTCACGCAACCCAGCAACTTGTAGCTGAGTACGGCGTCGTCGCGGATGATGTCGCCCAGTTCCACCGGACCTGCGTTGCTGTCCTGCAGTGCGCTCATCAAGCGCAGCATGCTGAGGCGGCTGGGCGTGAGCACCGGCACTTCGATCTGTTGCGGCACCAGCAGGTAGCGGCCCTGGATCGCCTGGAACGGCAGTTCCTTGCAGCGTGCATAGGTAGGGTGGTCATCGACGTTGCCGGCGATCACGCCGATGCCGCGCTCGAACAATTGCTTGCAGCGGCTGGCCAAAGTATCGGCATCGAGTGCCTTGGCATCCAGGCGCACGTAGCTGGCCAGGCGCAGCAGCGGTTCCAGTGCGCTGTGCGGTTCGCTGGCATTGGGATCGGCGTCGCCCAGGTCGAGCAACAGCGGGCACTTGCGCAGCGCGAGTTGCTGCAAACGTTGCAACACGGCCGCGTCGCGCACATAGATCGGATGCACGATCACGCCCAGGCGCGGCGTGTGCGCCAGGATGTCGGTTTCTTCCAGCAGCAACTTGCGCGGCAGGCGCATGAAGGCGCGGTTGCCGCGCACCAGGCGGGTGATCGCGCCGTCGGTGATGCCGGAAAGCACGCCGCCCACCAGGGTGGTGTCGGCATCGGTGCCGGCACCCTGCCGGTAAAAGATCAACTCGTAGGCGAACAGCTCTTCTTCGCGGTCCAGCATCGGGCTGCGCACCACCGGCAGCAGCATGTCGCTGAGCGTGCCGGCGTCGTTTGCCGAGGGCTTGGTGGCGGAGGCGGCTGTACTCGTCGTCATGGCATGAATACCGAACTTTTTTTGTGGTGGAACGACTGCTACGAGATGGGCACCGGCATCACGGTGCCCGGAAAAGCGTCATGCCTGCGCGAGCTGCACCGATCGATGCGTGTCCTGCAGCGCGCCGTTCTGGCCGTAGGTGCCGGTTTGCGTTTCGCTGCCGGTGAGCACCGCCAGCGCACGCCGTACCTGCGCCAGGCGTTGCCCGACCAGCGCGCCGTTGCGTTGATTCTTGTCGCGGCAAACCGTCAGCGACTTCAGCAATTCCTGCCATTGCGTCTCGACCTGCTGCGCGGCCTCGGTGGATGTGCTGCACAGGTGCAGGCGTTCCACGTCGAGTTGTTCGAGCCGGCGCATCAGCATCTGCTTGGCTTCGCCCGAGCGGTTGAGCGCGTTGGCGTCGGCGACGTTGAGCGCTTCGCGTTCCTCGTCCAGCACGGTGATCAGCTGCGAGGTAGTCGCGCTCATCTCGTCCAGGACGGCGCGCAGTGCGGCACCGAGTTCAGCCTGCAGGTTCGGGCTCATGGCATGGGTTTCTTATTTGGAGCCGCCGATCTGGCCTTCCAGCGAAACCAGGCTGCTGGCGATGGCGTGTGGGTTGACCTGGTAGGTACCGGCGGCCAGCTGCTGCTTGATCTGCTCCACCTTGTGGGTGTCGACCGGCGCGTTGGCGCTGCTGGCCTGCTGCAGGGCACGGGCCGAATCGGTCAGATGCACGCTGTCGTCAGTCTGCGAAACCGAGGAGCTGGCCGACGGGGTCGCCGTGGCGGTCTGGGCGGCGCCGTTTTCGGCGTTGGTCGTCGCGAGCGGGAGCTGCGGCAAGCCATTGGACGAGATGGTTGTATTCATGGTTCTTGGCGTTCTCTCGATGTACCTCGGTAAGGGTATCGGCGGCGTCCGGGAAAACTTGAATGCGCCGATCGCCCTTCAGTATGTAGGTTCGTCCAACGTTAAGGTAAGGCCCTCACCTGGCCTTCTCCGATCACTACGCCGCTGATAATTCGGCCGGAATTGTCATTGCGAACCCTCAGGCGGGCGCCGGTGTCCCCGCCATCCAGGGCCATGCCATGGGTGCGCACCTCGATGCCGTCCACCTGGGCCACCAGTTCCACATCCTCGCCGGAATGCACGGTCTCCCGGCCGGCAAAGTCGCCCGGTTCCAACACCACGCCGGCAATCAGCGGGCGGCCCAGCGAGTGGCCGAGGATCTGGTCGAGGCTTTCGATATAGCCATAACCGAGCCGCGCCACGTCGCGTTCTTCGCTATGCACGTCGCCCGGACCGGGGATGTCGCCGCGCGCCATCGGATGGCTGGTGACCAGTACGTTGCGGAATACCTGCATCTGCACCGGTACCTGGATGCTCCAGCCCGGAGCGCCGGCGCAGCTGACCGCGACGGCCACGCGCGAGGGAATGCCTTGGCGCATCGGCAGGCGTGTCTGCAAGGCATGCGGGCAGGTGGCGAAATGCAAGCGCGGGTTGAGCCGCGTCGGCACGATCACGACCCGGCTGCCGGCCGTGCCGTATTGCGTGCGGACGGCTTGTTCGGCGGCGGTGCGCAGGTCGGCGGCGGTGGTGTCGGCGTGGGCTGGGGTGATGAGTGCTAGTAGCGATGCTGCTGCCAAAGCAGTGGGGTTTCGCGCAATGCTCGTTCTTGCCTTGTCGTCATTCCGGCGAAGGCCGGAATCCAGTTTTAATACGCTGTGCGAAGCACTCAAAACTAATAATGTGTCCTTCGGACGCATATTTAGACTGGATTCCGGCCTTCGCCGGAATGACGGTAAGGAAAGCATGCGAGCCGGCAAAAACCTCATGCCCCCTCGCCAGCCAGAATCAAAGCCAGCTGGCTATTGATCGCCTCGCGCTCACTCTCCAATTTCTCCGACATCTGCGCGGCCTGCTCGAACTGCCCGTTGCCGAGCAATTCCAGAAACGCCTCGCCGTGTTCGCGCAAGCGTGCAGCGGATGCATGCAGGCTGGCGCTCGACGGGCCATTGCCGCAGCGTGCCGTAAGCCGATCGAGGCTGCGCTTCAACACATCGGTATCGAACCAGCGCCGATCGAGCGAGGTGGGCTCCTGCAGCGCCAGTTCCATGCTCTGGCGCAAACCGATCACCGACTCGCGCACAGTCAGGCTGAGGCTGGCCGTGTCGTTGCCGCTTTCGCCTTCCAGCCAGCCGAGGCACAGGCGATGCGCGAGCGCCGCCGCACGGCCGAGCGCCTCGCCATGGCGGCGCGTTTCATACGCGCGGCGCTGCAAGGCGCCCAGCGTGGCTTTCAAGGCGGTGGCGCGCACGTGCGAACCATCCTGGCTGTCGCGTAGCGAACGCAAGCGCTCGCCTGCGCCCTGCAGTGTTTCGCTGCCTTGCTGCAACGTGCGTTCGGTGGCGTTGACGCCGGTCTGTGCACGCTCCAACCGTTGCAGGCTCTGCTGCACGTTGCCGTTCATCTGCAGCGAGAACTCGCCGATGGAACTGGTGACGGTCTCGATCTCCGCCGTCGCCTGCGCGGTTTTCTCAGCCAGCTGCTTCACCTCGTCCGCCACCACGGCAAAGCCACGGCCCGCATCGCCGGCACGCGCCGCTTCGATCGCGGCGTTCAAGGCGACCAGGTTGGTTTGATGGGCGATGTCCTGCACGCTGGTGGTGAGCGCACGAATTTGCGCGACCTGCTCGGTCAGCAGGCTCTGGCTCTGGTTCATCGCGGACAACGCGCTGCGCAGCAGGCGCAGCTGGCCGTTGAGTTCGCTGACATTGGCCGTACTCTGCTCGCCGGCCTTGGCCGCTTGCTCGACGCCGCCCTGCGCCTGCTGCAGCGTGGCCGACATGCCGGCGCTGCCGTCCGTCAACTGTCCGACGCTGTCGCGGCTTTCGCCAATCGATTGTTCCAGGGCGGACTGCTCGCGATGCAGCACCTGCGCATGCGTCAGTACCAGGCTTTGTTGCTCCAGCGACTGCAAGGCCACCACGGCCGGCGCACGCGGCGCCAGGCGCGCGAACACCGGCTCGAGCAGCTTGGCCGCACGGGGATGCTGGTGGCGCAAGCGTGCGACTTCAGCCTCGTTGCCAGCCACTGCGGCTTGGATCAAGGCGGCCAGATGCTGGCTGCGGATCAGACTCATAGACAAAAGAGTTCCGTTGATGGGTTTTCAGACATCGGCGGGAAAGGTCGAAAGTTGAGGAAGCAAAGCATGTGCCACGCTGTTCCGTGGTTGGCATGCGGCTCAAGTCGGCACACCTCGCGCCGATACATGCATGTCCCACATTGCATCCAGGAACCGCATGAGCACCGCCACACTGCTGGACAGCGTGGAAAGCCACACCCGCCTGGCCGGCCACAATCGCGTGGCGATGCTGCTGTTTCGCCTGGGCGACAAGCAGCTGTTCGGCATCAACGTGTTCAAGGTGCGCGAGGTATTGCGCAAGCCGGCGATGGAAAAGCTGCCAGGCATGCATCAGTGGCTGGCAGGCAGCTTCGACTACCGCGGCAAAACCATTCCGGTGATCGACCTGGCCCTGGCCATGGGCTATCCGCCGCTGACCGACGTAGCGTCCGCGCACGTGGTGGTGACCGAGTTCAGCCGTTCCATGCAGGGTTTCCTGGTGGCGGATTTCCAGCGCATCGTGCATTGCACCGGCGAATCGCTGGAGGCGCCGTCGGTGACGCTGGGCTTCGGCAATCGCGTCAACGCAGTGAGCCGCATCGACGGCCAGCTGATGGCGGTGGTCGACGTGGAACACGTGCTGGCCAGCATCGAAGAGGTGGCAACCGAGATCTCGCCGCATCTGCAACAGCAGGCCGGGCTTCGCCAGCTACCCACGCGCCGCATCATGGTGGTGGACGATTCGGTGGTGGCGCGCGGGCGCCTGATCCACCTGTTCAAGCAGGTCAACCTCGAATGCGTGATTGCGCAGGACGGCCAGGAAGCGCTGGAGCTGCTTACCGGCATGATGCAAAACGATGGCGAACGCGTCGCACTGGTGATTTCCGATATCGAGATGCCGCGCCTGGACGGCTACGCGTTGACGCGTGCGATCCGCGAAACGCCCGCGCTGCGCCAACTCAAAGTGGTGCTGCACAGTTCTTTAAGCGGTGTCTTCAATGAGACCCTGGTACGCGACGTCGGCGCCGATCGCTTCATCGCAAAGTTCCAGCCCGATCTGTTGGCGAAAACCGTGCTCGAGCTGATGGACCCGTCAACAAATTGACGGCGCCTGCGCCGCAGCGGTGATGTCGGGAATCCGTCCCGGCGCGCCGGTATAACGTCGCCGCACATCATGCGCAGCTGGTGCAACTGGCTGCAAATGGCTTTGCGATGCGGTTTGCACGGCCTTGTCAAGCCGTGGCATGCAACTTGCTCAAATCCCTCCGCAGGCGGTTATCGGCCGCGGGGACGCATTCATGAGCAATCTTCTCGACAACGTGTTCGGTTTGAGTGGCCAGGCACTGGATGTGTGGCAGCGCCGTTCCGAAGTGATTGCATCGAACATCGCCAACGCCGACACGCCCGAATACAAGGCGCGCGACGTCGACTTCCGCCAGGTATTGCAGCAAGCAAGCGGCGAGCCTTCTGGGGCGCTTGCCTTGAGCACGCCGACACCGGGCCAGATGACGAGCACGAGCGAATCCGCCGATAGCTTGAAATACCGCGTGCCGCTGCAACCGAGCATGGACGGCAACACCGTCGATGCGCAGGTCGAGCAATCCGCATTCGCCAGCAACATGGTGCATTACCAGGCCAGCCTCAGCTTCATCAACAGCACGATCCAGCAGCTGCGCCTGGCCATCAATGGTGGAGGACAAAGCTGATGTCCCTGATGAAGATTTTCGACACCGCCGGTTCCGGCATGTCCGCCGAATCGCTGCGGCTCAACACCGTCGCCAGCAACCTCGCCAACGCCGACAGCGTCAGCAGCAGTCCCAATACCGCTTACAAAGCGAAGGAGCTGATGTTCGCGCCGGTGCTGCAGCAACAGAGCGGTGCGGCGGAAGGCGAAGCCAACGCGAACGTCGGCGTGCGCATGGCCGGCGTCACCGAAAGCCAGCAGCCGGTGGAGTCGCATTACGAACCGGGCAACCCGATGGCGGATGCCAACGGTTTCGTCTACGGCAGCAACGTCAATCCGATCGATGAGCTAGTGAACATGATTTCCGCGTCGCGTTCGTATCAGAACAACGTGGAAGTGATGAACACCACCAAGCAGCTCATGATCAAGACCATCAACCTGGGCAGCTAAGAGCCTCCTTAGGGTCTCGGCGTGGCCCGCGCCGGATCTGTTTGCTTGTAGGGCAAGGAGGAACGAAGGCGTGTATGTCGATACACAACTGAGAGAGGACGCCGCCCGGCGAGCAAACAGCTCCGGCCCGAAGGGTTGCCACGGTGCGTCCACCATGCGGCAGCGCGCGGCTTGGCTTGCCAGCCAGGCAAGCGCTGCGCCGCACACTACCACCTGGCGGACGCACCGTGACAACGCGGGCTACGCCGAGACCCTAAGGAGGCTCTCATGAGCGCCGTAGGCAGCAGCACCAATAGCTATTCCGCTTCAGGCCTGAGCCTCACCGGCAGCACGGTGACCAGCACCCCGAGCGGTTCGACCATGACGCAGTCGGATTTCCTGCAACTGCTGACCACGCAGCTCACCGCGCAGGATCCCACCCAGCCGATGGACAACTCGCAGATGGCGGCCGAGATGGCGCAATTCGCGCAGCTTGGCACCTTGCAGAACATCCAGAGCAGCCTTACCGGATTGAGCAGCAGCATCGGCGCCAATGCGCAAAGTGCGCAGGTGCTGAGTTCCGCCAGCCTGGTCGGCCGGCAGGTGCTGGTGCCATCGAACGCACTCACCTATAGCGGCGGCTCGGTCAACGGCGGCGTCAACGTCAGCACGGCCGGGGATGTCGTGGTCACCATCAAGGACACCAACGGCAACGTGGTCAACACCATCGACCTCGGCGCGCAGCCGGCCGGCCTTTCCTCGTTCAGCTGGAATGGCAAGGACAGCAGCGGCAACGCCGTCGCCAATGGCACCTACGCCGTCTCGGCCAACAATGGCGGCAACAGCGCCGCGCTCACCACGTATGTGGCCGGCTCGGTGACCGGCGTCGGTTACGGCGGCAGCAGCACGGGTACGTATTTGCAAGTGGCGGGTATCGGCGGCGTGCCGCTGAGCCAGGTCGCACAGATCAACTGACGACGCGCGATCGCGCACACCGTCATCCATCAGGGGGTACAAACAGCATGGCTCTCAATCAGGCGCTCAGTGGCATCAACGCGGCCCAGGACCAGTTGAACGTCATTTCCAACAACGTCGCCAACGCGGGCACCGTGGGCTTCAAGGGGTCCACTGCACAGTTCTCCGAAGTGTATGCAGTGACCGGCCTTAACTTAAGTTCGGTGGCCGTGGGCAGCGGCGCGGAACTCACCGGCGTTGCGCAAGGCTTTTCGCAGGGCGACCTGGAAACCACCAACGGCAGCCTGGACATGGCGCTCAGCGGCAACGGCTTCTTCATCGTCAACAACGGCACCGGCGATCAATACACACGCGACGGCGCCTTTCATGAAGACGCCAACGGCAACGTGGTGACCGCCGACGGCTCCAAGCTGCAGGTCTATCCGCCGAATGCAGCCGGTGGTTTCAACACCAGCACGCTGACCAACCTGCAACTCAATACCGCACAGAGTGCGGCGACGCCGACCAGCACCATCTCGGTCAGCT
The DNA here is from genome assembly GCF_036746095.1 of Dyella sp. Taxonomy (NCBI): domain Bacteria; kingdom Pseudomonadati; phylum Pseudomonadota; class Gammaproteobacteria; order Lysobacterales; family Rhodanobacteraceae; genus Dyella; species Dyella sp. The sequence continues at coordinate 17,721 of NZ_DAIOEU010000026.1, read as the reverse complement.
CGAATTTGCCAGCCGGCGCAGCGCTGCCGGTCGACACGCCGTTCAGCCCGACCGATGCGAACAGCTACAACAACGCATCGACGCTTACCGTGTACGACTCGCAGGGCGGTTCGCACTCGGCGACGGTGTATTACGTGAAGACCGCCAACAACACCTGGAACGCCAACCTCTACATCGACGGCAACAGCGCCGGTACGGCAGCGATGACGTTCAACAGTGCCGGCACGCTGGTCACGCCGGCCAATGGCAATCTCAGCTTTACGCCGACCCAGCCCACCAACGGCGCCACGTTCCCCGCCACCATGACCTTGAACGTGGCCAACAGCACGCAGTTCGGCACGGCGTACGCACCGGGCACCATCAACCAGAACGGCTTCGAAGCCGGCGTGCTGGAAAACGTGGAAATCGGCACCGACGGTATCGTCACCGCGGTCTACTCCAACAACCAGACCAGCCAGCTCGGCCAGATCGCGGTAGCCAATTTCGCCAACCTGCAGGGCTTGCAGCAAGTGGGCAACAACCGCTGGCTGGCGACGCAATCGTCCGGCACCGCGGTGCTCGGCACGGCCAGCGTCGGCCAGTTCGGCAACATCGAGCAGGGCCAGCTGGAAACCTCCAACACTTCCGACACCACCGCGCAGCTGGTCAACATGATTCAGGCGCAGCAGGACTACGAAGCGAATTCGCAGATGCTGGGCACGGTGAACTCGCTGTCGCAGACGTTGTTCCAGGCTGTGTCACGCGGGTAATAGCGCATGGATCGTTCCGTCTACATCGCCATGACCGGTGCCACGCAGACCATGCGTGCGCAGGATGCGGTAAGCCACAACCTGGCCAACGCATCCACCACCGGTTTCAAGAGCGAGCTGAGCGCGTTTCAAAGCGTGCCGGTGCTTGGGCCCGGCGCCAGCACGCGCATCAACGCGGTGGCGCACGGCCTGGGACAGGACGACACGCAAGGCACGATCCAGCATACCGGCCGTTCGCTCGACATCGCCGTGAACGGTCCGGGCTGGATCGCCGTGCAGGCGCCGGATGGCACCGAAGCGTATACGCGCGCCGGCGACCTGCAGCTCGGACCCGATGGCAGCCTTACCGATGCGCGCGGCAACCCGGTGATGGGTTCGGGTGGTCCGATCACCATTCCCGACAGCGCGAAAATCAGCATCGGCAACGACGGCACCATTTCCACCGTGCCGATGGGGCAGGGGCCCAACACCATCGCCGCGGTCGGCCAGATCAAGCTGGTCAATCCGGATCCCACGCAGATGAGCGAGGGCGCCGATGGCCTGATGCATATGAGCGATGGCAGCACCGCCGATGCCGACAGCACGGTGACGCTCACTTCCGGTGCGCTGGAAGCGAGCAACGTCAATCCCTCGTCCGAGCTGGTGAAGATGATCTCGCTGTCGCGGCAGTACGAAATGCAGGTGCGTTCGATCAAGACCGCCGAAGACGACGCGGATGACAGTACCAAGTTGTTGCAGTCGAGCTGATGCCATGTCCAAGCACTTGCCACACGACGCACACGCATCCACCGACAAAGAAGAGTACGTAGCGCTGCAAATCATCGGCCGCCTGTTGCTCATCACCAAACCCATCTGGAGCTAAACCCATGTTCTCTTCCCTCTGGATCGCCAAGACCGGCCTGGATGCGCAGCAGACGCAGATGGACGTGATCTCCAACAACCTGGCGAACGCCAGCACCACCGGCTTCAAGACTTCGCGCGCGTCGTTCCAGGATTTGATGTACCAGAACGAAGGCCAGCCCGGCAGCCAGACCACGCAGCAGACGGAAGCGCCATCCGGCTTGCTGCTCGGCACCGGCGTAAAGGTCGTCGGCAGCGAGAAACTCTTTACACAAGGCGCGATCACGCAGACCGGCAATTCGCTGGACGTTGCCATTCAAGGCAACGGTTTCCTGCAGGTAACGATGCCCGATGGCACCGTCGCCTACACGCGCGACGGTTCGCTGCATGAAGATTCCACCGGCCAGCTCGTCACCGCCGACGGCTATCCGCTGGTGCCGGCGATCACGCTGCCGGCAAACGTCAACAGCGTCACCATCGGCACCGACGGCACGGTCAGCGCGACCAGCAACGGCTCCACCGCGTCCACCACGCTCGGCGTGGTCCAGCTGGCCAATTTCGTGAACCCCGCCGGCCTGCAGCCGATGGGACAGAACCTCTATCTGGAAACCCAATCCAGCGGCACGGCACAGACCGGGCAGCCCGGCATCAACGGCATGGGCACGCTCGCGCAAGGCTCGCTGGAATCGTCCAACACCAACGTGGTGGAGGAGATGGTGAACATGATCCAGGCCCAACGTACCTATGAAATGAACTCCAAGTCGATCAGTGCCGTGGACGACATGTTGCAGTTCGTGATTAACAAGACTTGATGGTGATTTATGACTTATGCATCCGTGTTATGGCGCATCGCTTCGCTTTCGCTGCTCGCCGCGGCGCTGGCCGGTTGCGGCGCCATCCAGGAGCGCCAGAAACAGGATGACGCGAAATGGGCCGCCACCGCGCCGGTCGAGGAAACCTCGCCGCCGCCGCCGGATGGCTCGATCTATCACGACATGCAGAACATGGAGCTGTTCAACGATGCGCGTGCGCATCGCGTCGGCGACATCCTGACCATCAACCTGGTCGAGTCGATGCAGGCAAGCAAGAAATCCGAAACCACCACCAGCAAGAGCGACAAGGTGAATGTGGGTGCGCCGCAGATCCTTGGGCAATCACTGCGTATCGCCGGACAGTCGGCCAATTCCTCGCTCAATTCGGCCAACAGTTTCGATGGTGCAGGCAGCAGCACGCAGAGCAACCAATTGAGTGGCCAGATCACCGTGACGGTAGCCAAGCGCCTGTCCAACGGCGGCCTGCTGGTGCGCGGTGAAAAATGGCTGACCATCAACCAGGGCCAGGAGCTGATACGCATCTCCGGCATCGTGCGTCCCGAGGATATCGCGCAGGACAACTCGGTCGATTCCACGCGCGTGGCGGATGCCAACATCACCTACACCGGCCGCGGCACCTTGAATGAGGCCAATACGCAGGGGTGGTTGGCGAAGTTCTTCAATTCGAAGTGGATGCCGTTTTGAGCTTTTCACTCCTTCGCGCCAAGAACCACCAGCTCCCTCTCCCCTCCGGGGAGAGGGTGGGGGTGAGGGGCGAATCTAGCGACGAACGTAAATCGGGCGCAATGCATATGCAGATCATCCATCGCAGTAAAAGTGAGCTTGGCGACAAGAGCCGCCCCTCACCCCCACCCTCTCCCCGGAGGGGAGAGGGAGCTGGCTTAGTGGCGCTGTTGGTTCTCTTGCTGGGCTTCATCCCCACCGCCCACGCCGACAAAATCCGCGACCTGGTTCAAGTCGCCGGCGTCCGCAGCAACCAACTCGTCGGCTATGGCTTAGTGGTAGGCCTGGACGGCACTGGCGACCAGACCACGCAGGCACCGTTCACCACGCAAAGCCTGGAAAACATGCTCAAGCAATTCGGCGTGTCGGTTCCTTCCACCGGCATCCAGCCGCAGCTGAAAGACGTCGCGGCAGTGACGATCACCGCCGAGCTGCCGCCGTTCGCCAAGCCCGGGCAGACCATCGACATTACGGTGGCCTCGATCGGCAATGCCAAGAGCCTGCGTGGCGGTGAACTGTTGATGTCGCCCTTGCGTGGCGCGGACGGCAATGTCTACGCCGTCGCGCAAGGCAGCGTCGTGGTCGGTGGCGTCAGTGCATCGGGCCGCAGCGGTTCCAGTGTGCAGATCAATATTTCCGCCAGCGGCCGCATTCCGAATGGCGCATCGGTCGAACGCACCGTGCCCAATTCCTTCAATCATGGCGGCGACATCGTGTTGAATCTCGACACGGCCGATTACGCCACCGCCAACCACATCGTCGATGCCATCAACCATTTGTATGGCTCCGGCACGGCGCGTGCGCTGGACGGCGGTTCGGTATCCGTGCGCGGGCCGGTCGATCCCAGCCAGAAAGTGGCGTGGCTGGGCGCGATCGAAGCGCTGGACGTCGATCCCGGTGAAGCGCCCGCGCGCGTGATCGTCAACTCACGCACCGGCACGGTGGTGATCGGCGCGGACGTGCGCGTGACGGCCGCGGCGGTGGCGCATGGTTCGATCCAGGTGACCATCAGCGAGCAGCCGCAGGTCAGCCAGCCCGGTCCTTTCAGCAATGGAACCACGCAGGTGGTGCCGAACAGTTCGGTATCGGTGACCCAGCAAGGCGCGCACATGTTCAAGTTCGGTCCCGGCGTCAGCCTGGATTCGATCGTGCGCGCGGTGAATCAAGTGGGCGCGACGCCGACGGATCTGATCTCGATTCTCGAGGCGCTCAAGCAGGCCGGCGCCTTGCATGCGGATCTGGTGGTGATCTGATGGCTGACATCGGCAACGTCGCGGCACAAACGCTGAACACATGGACCGACCTGTCCGGGTTCAGCGCGCTGCGTCATCAGGCCGATACCGACAGCAACGCCGCGTTGCCGGCCGTCGCCAAGCAGTTCGAATCGATGTTTACCGAAATGCTGCTGAAGTCGATGCGCGAGGCGAACTTCGGCGATCCCTTGTTCGAAAGCCAGGCCACCGATGCCTGGCAGGACATGTATGACCAGCAGCTCTCATTGAATCTCTCCCAGCATGGCAAGGGGCTGGGCATCGCCGACTTGCTGATCCATCAGCTCGGTGGCCACGGCCAAGGCGATGCAGGCAAGGCCGGTGCGGTGGACCCGAATGCCGCCGGCCTGGTCGATAACTGGAAGCAACGCTTGTTCGACCTCGCCGATGCCACGCAATCGGCAGCGCGCAAGGCGATGGCATGGGTGCCGCAGGATGCCGAGGCCTTCGTGCGCGAACTCGCGCCGCAGGCCAGCATCGTGGCGAAGGAGTTGGGCCTATCGGTGCGCACCGTGCTGGCGCAGGCGGCGCTGGAAACGCAATGGGGCAAGCACATGCCCGTGCATGCCGACGGCAGCAGCAGCTTCAACCTGTTCGGCATCAAGGCCGGCGGCGGCTGGGGCGGCTCGCGCGTGAACGTGCCCACGGTGGAATACGAAGGCGGCATTGCCGTGCGCAAACAGGCGCAATTCCGCTCCTACAAATCGACGGCCGAATCGCTGGCTGACTACGCCGACCTGATCGGCAAGGACCCGCGCTACGCCGGCGCGCGCGGCCGCGGCGACGACGTGCTCGGTTATGCCCATGCGCTGGTCGAGGGCGGCTATGCCACCGACCCGTCGTACGCCGGCAAGGTGGCGGCCATCGCCAACAGCAGCGTGATGCGCCAGGCCCTGGAAGCGCTCAAGAAATCGGTAGGGGTGCCGAATTTATGACTAGTCGACGGGTACCAACCCACCTCGCCGTCGTCATTCCGGCGCAGGCCGGAATCCAGTTCGAATACGGCGTGCGAAGCACACAAAACCTTTTAAGTCGTGTGCTGCGCACAGCGTGTTTTAACTGGATTCCTCGCTCCTCAAGGCTGAGCACATCCATGTGCTCTCCCCGCGTACCGGCCTGCGCCGGAATGACGGCTCATTGACCAAGGAAATGCCCCTCCCATGTCCAGCATCCTCAACATCGGCATTTCCGGTCTCAACGCAGCCCAGGTCGCGCTGAGCACGGTCAGCAACAACATCGCCAACGCCAGCACCAGCGGCTACAGCGAAGAAAGCGTGTTGCAGTCCGAAACGATCGGCCAGAGCAACGGCCAGTACACGATCGGCTCCGGCGTGAACGTCACAGCCGTGCAGCGCGCCTACAGCCAATACCTGACGCAGGCGGTGTGGAGCAGCAACAGCAACCTGCAAGGCGCGACCACCACCAACACGCTCACCACCTCGCTCAACGGTTTCCTCGCCAGCAGCGGCAACCTGCAGACCTCGCTGGATAACCTCTACAGCGGCTTCAGCAGCGTGGCCAATTCGCCGAGTTCGTCTTCGGTGCGGCAGGCGGCCTTGGGTAGCGCTTCCTCGCTGACCAATGTGTTCAACACGCTCGGCCAGCAGCTCGGCAAGCAATCGGCGCAGGTCAATCAACAGATCGGTGGCACCGTCACCAGCATCAACACGCTGGCTACGCAGATCGCCAAGCTCAACAACCAGATTCTGCAGGCCGGCAGCACCGGCAACCCGAACGCCCTGCTTGATCAGCGCGACACGCTGGTGCAGCAACTGTCCGGGCTGACCGGTATTTCCGCATCCACCAACAACGACGGTTCGATCAGCGTCTACACCTCGGCCGGCGGCACCCTGGTAAGCGGCGCGCAGTCGTATGCGCTGGCCAGCGGCGCCAATCAATACGATCCAGGCAGCACCGATGTGTACGACAGCGCGGGCAACGACATCACCTCACAGCTGAGCGGCGGCACGCTGGGTGCGCTGGTGAACTACCGCGACACCGTGCTGCAGCCTGCGCAGAACGCGCTGGGACAATCGGCGATTGCATTGGCTTCCAGCGTCAACGGCCAGCAGGCGGCCGGACTGGATCTCAATGGCCAGCAAGGCAAGCCTATTTTCAGTGTCGGTTCGCCGGCGGTGTTGCCGTCGAGCAAGAATTCCGCCGGCGGCGCCACGGTAACCGCGTCGGTGAGCGATGTGTCACAGCTCACCACGTCCGACTATCTGCTGCGCTACACCGGTGCGGGTACCGGCACCAATGGCTGGACGCTATCGACGACGAGCGGCCAGAACGTGGCGCTTACCGCCAACGGCAACGGCACGCTGTCCGCGGATGGCCTTACCTTCGGCGTATCCGGCACGGCGCAGACCGGCGACAGCTACGAAATCGAACCGACGCGCAGTGCGTCGACGTCGCTGTCAGTGGCGATGACCGATCCGAACGGCATTGCCGCCGCTGCCGCGCTGACGGCTTCGGCAGGCACCGGCAATATCGGTACCGGCAAGGCGGGTCCGGTCAGCGTGAGCAATTCGGCCAACAGCAATCTGCTTGCCGGCGCCACCGTCACGTTCGGCGCGGGCGGCAATTACTCGATTACCGATGGCGCGGGCAACACCACCACCGGCACGTACACGTCAGGACAGCCGATCACGGCCGATGGCTGGAGCCTGAGCCTGACCGGTGTGCCGGCCAGCGGCGACACGTTCAAGGTAGCGGCCAATACCAATGGCCTCAATGACAACAGCAATGCTCTGTCACTGGCTGCGCTGTCGGAGGCAGGTGTGACCAATGGCGGCAAGACCTCGGTGATCGCCAACTACGCCAACCTCACCGCACAGATCGGCAGCGCCGGCAGCCTGGCCAATGCCGATCTCACCACGCAAACGAATATCTACAACCAGGCCATGAGCACGCAGCAAAGCTATGCCGGCGTCAACCTCAACCAGGAGGCGGCCAACATGGTGCAGTTCCAGCAGGCCTACCAGGCTTCGGCGCAGGTGATCTCCACCGCCGAGCAGATCTTCACCAGTCTGATCACCGCCCTTCAGAACGGCTAAAGCCAAGGTTTTCCGATGCGCATCTCGACTTCCTGGATGTATCAGCAACAGCTCAATACCATGCTCGACCAGCAAAGTGCGCTGGCGCAGACGCAAAACGAAATCAGCACCGGCAATGCGATCAACGTGGCGTCGGACAATCCTACCGGTGCCGCGCAAGTGGTGCAGCTGAGCCACATCCTGGCGCAGAACACGCAGTACGGCAGCAACATCAATGCGGCCAATACGCGCCTGTCCACCGAATCGACCACGCTCACCACCGTCAACAATCTGCTGAGCAGCGTGAACGACATTGCCCTGGGCGCGATCAACGGCGCCATGTCATCCGCCGATCTCAACAACATGGCCACGCAGCTGACGCAGTACCGCGACCAGTTGGTGCAGCTTGCCAACACCACCGACGGCAACGGCCAGGCACTTTTTGCTGGAACCAGCACCACCACGACGCCCTTCGTGTCGAACACCAGCACGGGCGCGGTCACGTACGCCGGCAACGACCAGCAATCCTTCACCGCGATCGGCAGTGGCTTGCAGGTCGCCAGCAGCGATGCCGGCAGCGACATCTTCATGAACCTGGCGGCGGGCAACGGCTCGTTCGTGGCCAGCGCGGCCAGCAGCAACACCGGCACGCTGGTGGTGGGTTCCAATAGTGTCACCAACACCGCGGCATGGAGCGCCGCCACCGCATCCGGACCCATCAACGACACCATCACTTTTGGCGCGAACGGCAGCTACAGCGTGACCGATGCGGCTGGCAATCCGGTCACCGACAGCAGCGGCAACCCGGTGACCGGCAGCTACACCGATGGCGGCAGCATCAGCTTCAACGGCATCACCATCAACATGAGCGGCACGCCGAACACAGGCGACACGGTCAAGCTGCAGTCGGACAACGCATCGAACACGCAGGACGTGTTCACCACGCTCAACAACATGATCACCGCGCTGCAGAGCGGCGGCAGCTCGACGTCCATCACCAACACGCTCAACCGCCAGCTCGAATCGCTCAACCAGTCGATGAATGCGGTGTCCAATGCACAGGTTTCCGTCGGCAGCCGCATCGATACGCTGCAGCAGCAGGGCAGCGCCTATTCCGACCTCAGCATCACCTACAAGAGCGCGCTGTCCGACGTGAAGAACGTCGACATGGCCTCGGCCATCAGCAATCTCTCGCTGCAATCCACGGCGTTGCAGGCATCGCAGCAGGTGTTCGCCAAGATCCAGGGCACCAGCCTGTTCGACTACCTGCGTTAATCGACTTATTTACCCAAGGCCACGTCATGCTGCGGCAAGTTCTCAAAGACTACACACAGATCGATACCATCGACACGCAGCTGGTGCCGGGCGGCGAATCGGCGGCGCCCAAGGAACTGATCTTCCACATCATGCAGGACAACGCCGCCAACGTCGAAGTGCTGGATATCGGCTTCGGCAAGGGCGGCCTGGGCGAACTGCTCAAGAGCCACCCGGCCACGCAGCATTGGTCGGTCGATGCGGTGGATGGTTTCGAAGGCGCCTTCAACAACCAGGCCCTGTTCGAACGAAAGATCTATCGCAACGCCTGGCACGGCCTGGCGCAGAGCATTCCTTCCGATCGCCTTGCCAGCTACGACATCATCTGCCTGCTCGACGTCATCGAGCATCTCAATGCGGAAACGGCCAAGTGGCTGCTGCGCACGCTGCTCACCAGCATGGGCGAAAATTCGTTTCTCTTCATCAGCACGCCGCTGTGGTTCTACCCGCAGCACAGCCAGCAAAGCGGCGACCTGGAAGAACACCTGATCGGCGTGCCTGCCAGTTCCATGATGGCGCTGGTGCCAATGATGTACGCCGTAAACCCGCCATTGATCGGCGGCTTCGTACTCGGCAAACGCAGCCTGGACTTCATCGAATTCTTCCAGCCGACGGCGGACAAGAGTTTTTCGTACCAGCGCGGCACGATGCTGGCGAGCGCAACCGGGTTTCAGAATGTGCCGGGGAAGTTGTTCAAGCTGATGTAATAAGTTCGTCCAGAGCCACGTAGGCTGGGATGAAATCCCCGCCTACAACTTACTGAAGCGAATTACTGAAGCGAACGCTCCCACATCTGCCCGACCAGGTCATGGCCAAAGCTGTGGTGCGGCTCTTCCGACACCAGCGAAAAGCCGGCGGCCTGGTAGATACGGCGGGCGGAAACCAGGATGTCATTGGTCCATAGCAGCATCCTTGAATAGCCAGCGTCGGTCGCAAAGTTGATGCATGCATCGACCAGCCGTTTGCCGATGCCAAGCCCGCGTGCTTTCGGATCGACCAGCAGGCAGCGCAGCTGCGCAGCGGAAGGATCATCCGCATTGCGCACCACGAACACGCAGCCCACGCGTTCGCCATCCACTTCGGCCACCCACATGCGTTCCCTGGCCGGATCGTCCCTGCTGGCGAACTGCGCAAACAACGTGGCGACCAAGGCTTCGAATTCGCCATTCCAGCCGAATTCGTCGGCATAAAGCTGGCCGTGCCGCTCGATCGCCCAGCCGATGTCGCCGATGCGATGCGTGCGCACCACAACCTGGTTGCCGTGATTGGCGGGCGACAGCAGCCGCTGCATTTCCTGCATCAAATTCAGCAGGCGCTGGCGCCCGGGTTCCGAAAGGCGGGACAAATGGAATGCGGTGAGCCGATGCGACATACGATCCAGTTCGCGGAACGCTTTGCGCCCTTCTGGGGTGAGCGACAGCAACCATTGCCGGCCGTCCTCTTTACATGGCTTTCGCGCCACCAGTCCCTGTGCGATGAAACCCTGCATCACGCGACTGAGATAGCCGGCATCCAGACCCAGCAAATCGCCGATTTCGCGGGCTATGATGGCCTTTCGGATGCCAAGCTCAAACAGTACGCGCGCCTGCGTCAAGGTGAACGAGCTACCCAGCAATCCCTCGTCGAGCACGCCGATCTGTTGCGTGTAGAAGCGGTTGAAGTCGCGTACGGCTTCGGCCTGGTGGGACAGCGACTCGGAAATGGGCATGGTGGGTCTCCTGCCGTTTTCCGAACGGTATGCCGGACTAGTTGACTCAGTCAACTAATTCGGCATGGGCGCAACGAGGACCACTACAGGAGCGAGTGATGCGTTATTGGTTTTTTATGGCTGTTGCGATTGTGACCGAGGTGATCGGTACGCTGGCGATGAAATTTGGCACGTTCCTTGACGCACGCGGCCTGGGATTGGCTGTGATGTACGTGATGCTGGTGCTTTCCTATACCGCGCTTGCCCTGGCTGTGGCGCGTATTCCGCTGGCGGTGGCCTATGGTGCGTGGGAAAGCCTGGGGTTAGTGCTGATCACGCTGTGCAGCTTCTGGCTGTTTTCGGAAACGCTAAGCGTGGTCAAGCTTGTTGCGATCGCCGTCATCATCATCGGTATCGTACTGCTTGAGCGTGGTACGGAAGAGCAGCCGCATTCACCCAATGGAGGCGATCATGCTGCCTGATTTCGCGCCGGTCCATCTGCTTTACCTGGCCATGGCCATCGCACTGGAAGTCACCGCGAACGTATTGATGAAGCTTTCCGAAGGCTTCAAACGGAAAGCCTGGGCTATCATGGCCATAGTGTGCGCGTTGGCGGCATTTACGGCGCTGAGCTACGCGATCGAAGGCATCCAGCTCTCGGTGGCCTACGGCATTTGGGGTGGCGTAGGGCTTGTTGTCACGGCTGTATTCGGAATCGTGATGTTCAAGGAGCGACTGCGGGTTTCGGGGTGGATAGGGTTGGGGATGATCATGGGCGGTGTGGTGTTGTTGAAGTTCGTGTAAGGGGATGCGACTCGTGGACTGGGCGCCGCTTTCAAGCAGCAGGCTGATAGCGAGATGTCATCCCGGTCTACGGAGATCAATTCGGCATCCACGCATCCCGCCAAGCCACCAATTTGTCGCCTTCCAGCATCCAATCCTTCAGCACGGCATCGCGCAACGCATCGCCTGTCTTCGCCGTGGCATCCAGATCATCCAGGTGCATGCGGATCGCGCTGATCCACTCCTTGTAACGATTCTTCACGCGCGTCACCGGCAAACCGCTCTGATACGGCACGATATCGGTGCAGATCACCGGAAACCCGCAAGCGCCGTATTCGAGCAAACGCAGGTTGCTCTTGCATTCGTTGAACGCATTTTCTTCCAACGGCGCCAACGCAAGATCCAGATTCAACGAAGCAAGCTTGCGCGGGTATTCCTCGATCGGCACGCCGGTGTGGAACTCATGCACGTACGGGCGCAGCTTGTCGGGGCACATGCCGAAGAACACCCATTCCACTTCATCGGCCAGGTCGCGCACCACATCGGCGATCAGTTCCAGGTCGCCGCGATGGCTGGAACCGCCGCCCCAGCCGACGCGCGGCTTACGGCCGACGCGGCGTTGCGACGACAGGTCGCTCCACCAATCCACTGGCAGGCGGTTCAGCACCACGCGGATATCCGAGTGGAAGCCTTTGAATTCATCCGCCAAGGCGTCGGTGGAAACCACAAAGCGGTCCATCGTCGACAAGGCGCGGCGCAGCGACTTCACCACGTCCTTCGGCATCAGGCCGTGGAACATGCTTTTCACGGGAATCTGCTGGATCAGGTCATCCAGCTCGAACACCTTGAATGCCCTGGAATAGTCGCGATAGCTTTCCAGCAGCTTGATCTGGTGTTCGTTGATCTGCCGCTGCATCACCAATGACGTCGGTTGGAAGCGTTCCATCGCCACCGGCGTCAGGTGCACGCCGGCGATGGTGCCTTCCACCATGCCTTCGCGTTGCATCGAGGCGAACGGTTGGCGGATGCGGTAGTGCCCGCAGCCGTGTTCGTCGGCGGCGACACAGAACATGCGTGGCAACAACGGACTGGCAAACGGCTGCCACGCCTTGCTGCGCAGCGGGTCGAGTTCGAAGCCCGAGCCGTCGATGCTGAGGTTGGTGCTGTAGGCGGGATCGCGCGCCAGCAGGGCCAGCCACTTGCGGTACATCGCGCTCTGCTCGCCTTCGAAGCGTTTCTGTTTGGCCTCCTGCGCGGTCTTGTCGACCTTGGTCTGGCTGACGCTGCCCACGTGCATCAGGCGTGCGTACGGCGTCCATACGGCGAGATAGCCAGCCTTGTGCACTTTCAGGCACAAGTCGACGTCGTTGTAGGACACCTTGAAATCCTGCTCGTCCAGCCCGCCCACTTCGTCATACACGGATTTGCGGATCATCAGGCACGCGGCCGTGACGGCGGTGTAGTTCTGATCCACGCGCAGGCGATGCATATAGCCATCCGCTTCCATCGGCTGGCCGATGAACGGATGGTCGGCCGGGCCGCGCAAGCCCAGCACCACGCCACCATGCTGGATGCGGCCGTCGGGGAAATGCAGCTTGGCGCCGACGATGCCGACTTCCGGCCGTTGCGCATGGTTGAGCAGTGCTTCGATCCAGTCCGCATGCAAGACGGCGGTGTCGTTGTTGAGCAGGATCAGGTATTCGCCGCGCGCCTGTGCCGCGGCGAAATTGTTGATCGCCGAGTAGTTGAACGGGTGCGGATAACGCAACACGCGCAACTGCTGGCTGTTCAGGCGCTCGATGCCGTCTAGATACGCGCACGCCGCCGGCTCGCCGGTGTTGTTGTCGACGATCAGCAATTCGTAATTGAGATAGCTGGTCTTGGACAGCAGGCTGTCGATCAGGCCGTTGAGCAGCGGCAGCTGGTCCTTGGTCGGCACGATGATCGACACCAGCGGTTGCCGCGCATGCTGGTACAGCACGCGGTTGAAGCCGGGCAGCGCCCCTTGCTCCATGCGGTGCGGCACGCGGATGCGCGTGAGGTGGTTGGCGACGATCGCCGCGCTGTGCGTTTTCACCGTCTCCGAGGCCAGCCACTGGCTGTACGGCAGCGCGGCACGCAGCATCACTTCGGCGACATGCCCAATGGCCTGCAGGCCATCGGTTTCGATCAGGCGGAACAGCAGGTCGTATGGCGCCAGCTCGCCGTAGTGCGGCTGCAAGTTGCCAAGCTCCAGGCAACGCGTGCGCTGGAAGGCGAGTGCGCGGCCGACATACGGATAGCTGCGCAGCATGTCGAGATTGAAGTCCGGCTTGAAGATCGGCTGCTCGAATGCGCCGTTCACGTGCGCGTCTTCATCGGCATAGACGGCGCGCAGATACGGATGCGCTACCGCGCGCTCGGCCAGCAGCAGCAAGGCGGCGGGATGCAGCTGATCGCCGGCGTAAAGCAGCTGAACCCAGTCGGCATCGCTGGCGGCGATTTCGCCATGCAGGCGTTGCATCACGTCGTCGTCGCTGCCGATCACGCTCAAGTGATGGTGCGGGTAGTGCTGTGCTTCCAGGCTGTCCTGCGTGAGGCGTACGGCGTCCACATCGTTGCCGCGATCGATCACGATCACCTGCACGCGCGGCGCGCCATGCGCCTCGATGCGGCGCATCGCCTGCGCCACCGCGATAGCGCCGAGTTGCTGCTGCGCCTGCCAATGCTTGTAGAGATTCGAGGGCGGCGGCGGAATCAGCCATTCGGGGAGGATCTTCAGGTGGCGATCGGTGCGGTTCCAGCAATCGCCCTCGTGGATTTCGCGCGCAAAGGCTTCATTGATGTTGCGGCCGTGGCCGATCCACTCCGCCGAGGCGTCGATCAGCAGACGCTTGCACAGCCAGGTGACGCGCTCGGCCGGCGCGGCCAGGCCGAGCAGGGTTTCCAGTCCCGCTTCATAAGCGATCTGCCACAAGCCCACATACACCGGAATCTGCTTTTCCACCGGCTGCCGGGCACGCCATTCGCCACCGTGGAAGGCGAGGCTTTCGCCATCCGCGTCCAGGTAGATATGGGCGGGCAGGGCATCGAGCCATTCGGCGGGAATCTTGTCTTCGTCGTCGGCCTGCGCATAGATCAATGCGCCCCATTTGCGCAGCAAGGCAACCAACAGATCGGCGCGTTGCGCGTGGATGGCTTTGCGGATCAGCACCAGCAGCGAGCGTCCCGGTGCGAGCGGATACGGCTCGCGCACGGGATCGAAGGCCGAGCCGACCCAGGTTGCAGCCGGCGACAAGGCGCGTGGCACCACCTGTACGGCGCCACGTTTCCCAATGTATTCGGTGACCGTATTGCCGGCCGGTACGCGATGATCGGCAAAGCTTTGTGCCAGCACGTTGGCGCGCAGCGGCGAAGGCGTGCCGCTGCGCCGTGCGACCAGCAGCAGGCCGGGGGCGTGTTCGGCCAGCGTGCCGGCTTCGAAATGCATTTCCCATTGCGTCGCTTCCTTGCCGGCCTCGCGCAGCAGCGGGCGTTGGGCGATCAGGTCGTCCAGGCGCAGCGCGGGCGCGGTGTGCTGCGCCTGTGCGGAAATCAGCACTTCCGGCAGCAAGGCGTCGGGGAAGGCGAGGCGCGTGTCGATCTCGGCGAGTCCCGTCGCGCGCAACGCGGCTTCGAGGCTGGCGCGCGATGGAATGTCCCGGCGTTCCGGCGCGGCCTGGCGATTGGGCAGCGCCAGCATGAGGATGCCATCGGGTTTCAACGCGGCCGAGGCGATGGCGATCGTTTCGCGCAGTACATCGCCACGCGGCCACGCTTCGGCGTAACCATCCGCGAAGGTGAGCGACACCACGTCGTAGTCGGGTTGCAGCGCGAGTTCGCGCAAGGTCGCCTGAAACACGCGCGCTTGCGGGCAGTCACGCAAGCGTGCTGCCGCCACGCGCGCCCAGTGCGGGGCGTATTCGATGGCGTCGACGGCGCAGCCGCGTTCGACCCATGCGCGCGTCAGCACGCCGCCGCCGCATCCGATTTCCAGCACGCGCGTGCCGGCGGGAAGATCCTCCCATGCCTGCAGCAGGTTGGCGCGGCGGGGCGACAGCTGCAAGGCGCTGCTGCGGCTGTGGATTTCCTTCACCAGTGCCGCGGAATACACGCTGGTATCGGCGGCCTCTTTCACCACGTCGTACACCTGCGCGGCAAGCGCGTGCAGCGAGGTGTGCACCGGGCGGTTGCGCAACGGCGCATGCCACACGCCCTCGTCGTTCTGCAGGAAGGCGTCCAGGGGCCAGCTGGACGGCAGCACGCCCAGTTGCGCCACCACGCGCAATACGGTGTCGTCGTGGGCGCTGTTGAGGATTTCGTCGTGCGCCAGGAATTCGTTCCAGTCGCGCGAGCCCTTGCCATCGGCAAAGCCCTTGTCGAACTTGCGGCGGCATTCCTCTTCCGATTTGCTCCAGTAATGATTGATGCGCAGCTTGTTCACCGAGACCCTGCTGGTGAACGGGCCATCGATCGGCTGGCCGTTCTCGTCGACCGCCCGCGCGTTGTCGGCATAGAGCATGAAATGCGCGTTCTTGCAGGCCGCCACCTTGGACGGCTGCACGATGCTTTTTATATGTGCGTTCTCCGAACGGTAGCTGCCGTCCGGCAGGCGCAGGTGCGCGTACGGCACGCCGCCGTTGAGGTCGCCGCGGCGCAGGTAGTTCTCCAGCACGCCGCCTGGCGGCTTTTGCTGGTGCCCGGCGGAGCCGAACATCACCCAGTTCACGCCCACGCCGGGATGCTCCGCGTAGTCGGCCAGCACGTCCGGCAAATAGTTGGCATCGGGGGCGAACAGGAATTCGTCCACGTCGATGAAGGCGATCCAGTCCGCTTCGCTGCCGTGCGTCTTCAGGCAGTGCTCGTACGCCTGCAACTGCGCCGGATGCTGCGGCCATTCGTGCAGCACCACCGCGCCGGAGGCGATATGCGGTTGCAGTACATCGAGGTAACGATCCGCGCTGTTGTTGTTGTAGAGATAGAAGCGTTCCACGCCCATGAGCTGATGGAACTCGATCCATTCGCGCAGGTAGGCGGCTTCATCCTTGAATACGGCGCAAATCGCAAGCACGCAACGCATGGGGTTTCCTCGTCTGGTCTATGTGCCATGGACGCGCGAGCGTCGGAAATCTGACGCTTCCGGCGCGTTCCAGGCCGGGTATGCGAGGGTGGGAGCAATGTTGGTGCCAACTTGGGCGCTTACCCTTCTGGGAGAGGGTTGGGGTGAAGGACAGCCTCGCGCTGGCGTTGGTATTACTTCGTCTTCGTGCCGGCTGAGGTCGGCATCCGGGTCGAGTACGCGCTGTGCGAAGCACCCGCCGACATAACGCACTGTCGCTGCACTTCGCAGATTGAGGCATTGCCTGCGGCGCTTTCGGTCGCCGTAGGCGACCGAGTCACTTTTCTTTGCTGGCCCAAAGAAAAGTAACCCAAAGAAACGGCCTCAAAGGCTCGCGGCACAGGAAAATAAAAGCCTGAACGTTTACGGCCTTTGAGAAATCGTTGGTCGCCACAGGTTCTACCTTCCCGCTATACCGCAACGCGCCGAAGCGTTGAGGGCTCAAAGCGGTACTCGATCAAGCTCAACTGTTTGCGAGCTTTAAGTCCTCAGTGCTTTGGCGCGTTGCGGTATAGCGGGGCGGCGTGAGCTTGGTCCGCTAACGATCAAGGCATGGCGTCAAACCTCCAGGCTTGTAACCCGCACTACGCCATGAGCTCTTCAGGCCATTTCTTTGGGTTACTTTTCTTTGGGCCAGCAAAGAAAAGTGACTCGGGCCCTTTAGGGTCCGAAAGCGCCGCAGGCAATGTCGCAACAATGCGTCGAGAGCCACCGCGCAAAGAACCCCATCGACGTACCGCGACAACCAAAAAAACCGCACGCCTCGACCGCGCCATCAAAACCTTTAGCGCTCCCCATCACACTTTTCGCACCCATCTCTTTGGCCAGACAACAAAAAATTTCTCAAGTAATCCTCGCCAGCGCCGAAAAAGTCCCTGAGGCGGTCGGCACAGCAAAACGTGACTGGATCCCGCCGGCTTGAGTACCACTTATCCGGTTTCAGGAGACTTCCATGTCACTCGTTCTAAACACCAACATTGCTTCGCTGACTGCCCAGAACAACCTGAGCAAGTCGGGCAGTGCGCTGTCCACCGCCACCCGCGACCTGTCGTCGGGCCTGAAGATCAACAGCGCGGCGGACAATGCTGCGGGCTTCGCCATTGCTAGCCGTTTCCAGACGCAGATCGGCGGCCTGGGACAAGCCAGCACCAACGCCAGCGATGCCATCAACCTGGCCCAGACCGCGGGTTCCGCGCTGAGCCAGATCACCTCCAACCTGCAGTCCATCCGTGACTTGGCCGTGCAGTCCGCCAACGGCACGTACCAGTCCTCCGACCGCGCCGCGATCGACACCTCGGTGCAGCAGTACCTGTCGGAAATCACCCGCATCGCCAACCAGACCAGCTTCA
>NZ_DAIOEU010000025.1:0-61152 GCF_036746095.1 Dyella sp. | reverse complement strand
TCAAGTCGATCACCGACTTCGGCATCTTCATCGGCCTGGACGGCGGCATCGACGGCCTCGTGCATTTGTCCGACATCTCCTGGCAGGCGTCCGGCGAAGACCTCGTCCGCAACTTCAAGAAGGGCGACGAGATCGAAGCCGTGGTGTTGGCCGTGGATCCGGAGCGCGAGCGCATCTCGCTCGGCATCAAGCAGATGGAGCAGGACCCGTTCGGTCATTTCATGGCCGTCCATCAGCGTGGCGCGATCGTCACCGGCACGGTGAAGGAAGTGGACGCCAAGGGTGCCGTGGTTGATCTGGGCGACGGCGTCGAGGGCTACATCCGCGCCAGCGACATCGCCAAGGAGCGCATCGACGATGCCACGCAGCATCTGAAGGTGGGCGACAAGGTGGAAGCCAAGTTCACCGGTATGGATCGCAAGGGCCGTCAGCTGTCGCTCTCGATCCGCGCCAAGGATGAGGAAGAGCTGCAAGACGCCATGGCCGAATACTCGTCCGCGTCGGGTGGCACGACCAAGCTTGGTGCGCTGCTCAAGGAGCAGCTCAACAAGGCTGATTGATGTAGTGCCTGCATCGGGGCGGTGTTGCGCCGCCCCGATTCATTCCACGTCACGGACATTGGGGACCCATGACCAAATCCGAGCTGATTGAGGCGCTGGCGAGGCGTCAAACCCATCTTGCGTTCAGCGACGTCGAGCTGGCGGTCAAGAACGTCATCGAGCAGATGAGTCACGCGTTGTCGAGCGGCGAGCGTATCGAAATCCGTGGCTTCGGCAGCTTCGCGCTGCATTACCGGCCGCCGCGCATGGGTCGCAATCCCAAGACCGGCGAAGCGGTGGCGTTACCCGGCAAGCATGTTCCGCATTTCAAACCCGGCAAGGAATTGCGCGAGCGCGTGAACCTGCATCTGGAGCAGCAGGCCGGCTAAGCCTCCAGCAAGTGCTTATCCCGACAGGCAGGCGGCATCGAGCCGATCCTGCCTTTTCTTTGCCATGGAAAAGTGGCGAGTCCGGCTGAATCACTTCTTCACCTTCCCCTGTGAGCTGTTCAGCCAATCGGGTAAAGTCGCACGATGCGATTGATCGTCATGCTGCTGTTGCTACTGTTCATCGCCGGGGGAGTGATCCTGGGGGCGCTCAATGCGGACCTCGTCGGTTACGACCTCGCGTTTGCGCGTATCCAGGTTCCGAAGGGCGCGGCCTTGCTGGCCATGCTCGCGCTGGGCTGGATCCTCGGCGGCCTCACCGCATGGCTTGGCGTCACCACGCGCCATCATCGCGAGCGGCGGCGTGCGGGCAAGGTCAAAGGCGCCAAGGCAAGCAAAGCATCATGAGCACCTTCTATTCGCTGCTGGCTTTGCTTATACCGGCAGCCTTCCTGAGTGGATGGTGGACCGCACGGCGTGCGGGTGTGCGACGTTCCGGGGTGCAGGTCAGCGAGCTCTCCTCCGATTACTTCCGCGGCCTGAACTATCTGCTCAACGAAGAGCAGGACAAGGCGATCGAGGTGTTCCTCAAGCTCGCCGAATACAACCGCGACACCGTAGAAACGCACTTAGCGTTAGGCAACCTGTTTAGGCGTCGCGGTGAAGTGGATCGAGCCATCCGTCTGCATCAACATCTGGTCTCCCGGCCCGGCCTTTCGGAAGGGATGAAGACCGTGGCCTTGCTGGAACTGGGCGAAGACTACATGCGCGCCGGTCTGCTCGACCGCGCCGAAGCGCTGTTCTCGGACCTGGTGGCGATGAACGCGCATGCGCCCTCGGCACTGCGCCATCTGATTGCGATCTACCAGCACGAGCGCGATTGGCACAAAGCCATCGAACACGCGCGCCGCCTGGAAACCATGACGCGCGAAGAAGAGGGCACCACCATCGCGCAGTTCTATTGCGAACTGGCTGAGCAATCGCGCCAGCATGGGGCGCGTGCCGAAGCGCGGGAATATCTGCAGCAAGCCTTCGCTTCCCAGCCAAATTGCGTGCGTGCCTTCATGCTCACCGGGCGCCTGCATGCGGAAGAAGGGCAGCATGCCGAGGCGGTGGATGCCTACGAGCGCGCCGTCGAGGCGGATATCGCCTTTGTGCCGGAAATCCTGCCACCCTTGCTCGATAGCTACGCGCGGTCGGGCCAGATGGAACGCGCGGAACGTTTTCTGCGCGACATCCTTGCGCGCTATCACGGCATCTCGCCCGTGCTTGCACTTACCCATCTGTATCAGCAGCGCGACGGCGAAAAACCCGCCATCGACTTCCTCACCTCGCAATTGCGCCAACGTCCTTCGGTGCGCGGACTGATGGCCTTGATCGATGCCACCATGGACAAGATCGAAGGCGAGGCGCGCGAGAACTTCCTGATCCTGCGTGACCTCACGCGCAAGCTGCTCGAAGGGCAGGCGATGTATCGCTGCAGCCATTGCGGTTTCGGCACCAAGGCGCACCACTGGCAGTGCCCCAGTTGCAAAGGCTGGAGCACGATCCGCCCGATCCACGGGGTGGCCAATGAGTGACGCGATGGCGGCTGGTTTTGCCCCGATCGCGTTTGCCGTTGTATTTGCCTTGCTAATTGCGTTGGGCGTGGTGCGCGCGTCCATCGCCTATGCGCATCGTCGCGGCATGCTCGACCAGCCGGGGCAGCGTCGCTCGCACACCATACCGACGCCGCGCGGCGGCGGTATCGGCATCGTGGTGGCGACGCTGCTGACGATGCCGATATGTCTGGTGCAACCGTCCTCACCATGGCCGCTTCACGTGGCTCTCACGCTGTTGATGGCAACGGCGATGATTGCCTTGATCGGCTGGTGGGACGATCACAATTCCTTGCCGGTTCTTCCACGCTTCGGAGTGCAACTATTGGCCGTTGCCCTGTTTTCGGCGGCCCTGGTCAGTCCCCTTGGCTGGCTGTGGATACCGCTCTGGGTGCTGGGTGGAACGTGGAGCATCAATCTGCACAACTTCATGGATGGCATTGATGGCCTGCTGGCGCAGCAAGGCATGTTCGTAGCCGGTGGCTTGGCCGTGCTTGCGGGGAGCATGGGCCAGCCTGCGCTTGCGGGCGCTGCCGCATGCGTAGCGACGGCTTGCCTGGGCTTTTGGTATTACAACCGCTCGCCAGCCCGGATTTTCATGGGCGATGTCGGAAGCGGCACGATCGGCCTGCTGCTTTTTGCGCTGACCGCCATGTTGTGGCGCCTGCACTGGCCGCTGGTATGGCCGGCCCTGATTCTCAGTTCAGCATTCGTGACGGATGCCAGCCTTACGCTGCTCACCCGTATGCTGGCAGGCAAGCGCTGGTATGCTGCGCACCGCGAACATCTGTATCAATGGATTGTGCGCAGGGGCCATACGCATGCGGCAAGTGCGGCATGGTATCTGGGGTGGAATCTGCTGATCGCGGCACCGTTGGCCGCATTGGCGTTCAAAAAACCAGGGATCGGGCTTTTGGCCTGCATCGTCACTTATGCGATCGCGGCAGTCGTTTGGCTTCAAGCCAAGCGCCGTCTGATCAAGCGGGATCGATACAAGGTTCGTCATGTCCATACGTAAATGGGTCGGCACAGTTCATCCGCGGGCGGCAGTGGTTCTGCACGACCTGCTCGTTACGGCTATCGCCTGGTGGGTCGCCAAGGAATTGCGCTACGCGCTTGATCCGAAGCTGATCATCGCGTTCGAACCGTATGAATTTCCGATCGTGCTGGCCGTGCAGGGCATGGTCTACGCCTGGACCGGCCTGTACAAAGGCGTGTGGCGTTTCGCCAGCTTGCCGGATCTATGGAACATCCTGCGTGCAGCCATCGTCGGTACGGTGGCGATCGGTGTTTCCCTATTCCTGTATGGACGTCTGGATGGCGTGCCGCGTTCGGTGCTGCTGCTGTACCCCTTCGTGCTGGCCTTGTTTCTCGGTACGCCGCGCCTGGCCTATCGCTTCTGGAAGGACAGCCGCATCGACCTTTTCATGAACGCCAAGACACAGCGCGTACTTATCGTCGGTGCGGACAGCGCCGGCGAAGCGCTGTCGCGCGACCTGCACCGCGACACCCGTTTCATGGTGGTCGGCTTCGTGGATGATCGGCGGTCGCTGCGCGGCGCACGCATCAACGGCAAGCCGGTGCTGGGTTCGCTGGAACAACTGCCGGATGTGGCGAAAGAAGCCGCCGTGCAAATGCTGCTGATCGCCTTGCCGAGCGCCAGTGCGCGCCAGATGCGACAAGTGGTCGAACTATGTGATCGCACCGGCTTGCCTTATCGCACCGTGCCGAAGCTGGAAGACGTCGTCGCCGGCCGCGCGCAGTTCAACCAGATCAAGGAAGTATCGATCGAAGACCTGCTCGGCCGCGATGCCGTCGAGCTGGACTGGACGCGCATCCGTGAAACCCTGACCAACCGCAGCGTGCTGGTCACCGGTGGCGGTGGCTCGATTGGTTCGGAGCTGTGCCGGCAGGTCGCGCGACTGGGCGTGCAAGCGCTCACGATTGTGGAATCCTGCGAATACAACCTCTATCAAATCTCGCAGGAATTGCGCGCGGCCTATCCGGAGCTGCTGCTCAATAGCGTGCTGGCCGACTGCGGCGATGCCATCGCGATGCGCCGTCTGTTTGCCGAAGCAAAACCGCAAGTGGTTTTCCACGCGGCCGCGTACAAGCATGTGCCGATGCTACAGGGGCAACTGCGTACCGCAGTGCGTAACAACGTGATGGCGACGCGCAACGTGGCAGACCTCTCCAGCGAAAGCGGCGTGGAATGCTTCGTGCTGATCTCCACCGACAAAGCCGTCAACCCGACCAGCGTGATGGGCGCGTGCAAGCGCATCGCGGAAATCTATTGCCAGAACCTCAATGCGCATTCGAACACGCACTTCATTACCGTGCGGTTCGGCAACGTGCTGGATTCGGCCGGTTCCGTCGTACCCTTGTTCCGCCAGCAGATCCAGGGCGGCGGCCCGATTACGGTCACGCATCCGGAAATCTCGCGCTACTTCATGACCATTCCGGAAGCCACCCAGCTGATCCTGCAGGCCGCGGCGATCGGGCAGGGCGGCGAAATCTTCGCGCTGGACATGGGCGAGCCGGTGAAGATCCGCGATCTCGCCGAACAGATGATCCGCCTGGCCGGCAAGAAGCCCGGCACGGAAATCCCCATCGTCTACACCGGCCTGCGCGCGGGCGAAAAATTGTTCGAAGAACTGTTCCATCCGCTGGAAAACTACAGCGCGACGACACACAACAAGATATTCCTAGCGCAGCACCGGCCGGTATCGTGGGACTTGCTGCAGGCACAGATGGCCAAGGCCACGCATGCCGTACACAGTTTCAATGAAGACGAACTGCGCCAGTGCGTATCCAGTTTGCTTCCATCATTCAGCTGGAGCGACGCTGCCCAACCCAGCAACGTGATTCCGCTACGCCGTTCTGACATTGGAGAGAAGTGAGTGAGAAAGAGCCTGTCTTCATATTCCAAGCGCCTCGCGCCGGGTCTGTTTGCCCGCAATCCTGCGTCATCACTCCGTTGCGTATCGACATACGCGCCTTCGTTCTTCCTTGACTTGCGAGCAAACAGCTCCCGGCGTGAGGTGCTCGGAATATGAAGACAGGCTCTGCATTGCGCAAGGTGGTGTTTCCGGTGGCCGGCCTCGGCACCCGTTTTCTTCCGGCCACCAAGGTGGTCGCCAAGGAAATGCTGCCGGTGCTGGACAAGCCCCTGATCCAGTACGCCGTCGATGAAGCCGTCGACGCCGGGGCCGATACGCTGATCTTCGTCACCAACCGCTACAAGCACGCCATCGCCGACTATTTCGACAAGGCCTACGAGCTGGAAGCCAAATTGCAGGAAAAGGGCAAGGACGAATTGCTCGCCCTGGTGCAAGGCACGCTGCCGCGCCATGTGCGCGCCATCTTCGTTACCCAGCCCGAAGCGCTCGGCCTTGGCCATGCCGTGCTGTGCGCCAAGCCGGTGGTGGGCGATGAACCGTTCGGCGTGGTGCTGCCGGACGACCTGATCTGGAACCAAGGCAAAGGCGCGCTGCGCCAGATGGCCGAGCTTGCCCAAGCCGAAAATGCCGGCGTCATCGCGGTGGAAGAAGTGCCGCATGACCAGACCGACAAATACGGCATCGTTGACGCCGAACCGGTCAACGAGCGCAGCGCGCGCATCCGCTACATGGTCGAAAAGCCCAAGCCGGCGGATGCCCCGTCCAACCTCGCCGTGGTCGGCCGCTATGTCTTGCCCGGCCGCATTTTCCAGTTGCTGGAACAGACCACGCCCGGCGCAGGCGGCGAAATCCAGCTCACCGACGCCATCGAGGCCTTGCTGACGGAGCAGGGCAAGGTACTGGCCTATCGCTTCGAAGGCACTCGTTTCGACTGCGGCAACAAGGCCGGCCTGGTACGCGCCACCATGCATATGGCGATGCAGGATCCGGGCCTGGCGAAGGTCGTGCGCGAAGTCGCCAAGTCGTATTGATGGCGTTTGCAGAGGTTGGGGTGAGCGAACGCGAACCCCAACGCTCCCGGTGTACGCGGTACACGTTGGGATTCGGCTGCGCCTCATCCCAACCTGCGATCAAACCAGCAGCACCATTCCCGCACCGATCGCCACGAGCCCAATGGCTTGCGCTACGAGCTTACTTGCAGGCACCAGCCGCTCGGCAGTGATTGCTACCGTCACGAACACCATCGCACGCAAATCCATCACGCCGATCACCAATTGAATCGCGGTCAGATTGGCGCAACTCAGGCAGCAATGAAGCCCCAGATACATGCCTTGCTCCCACGCTGACGTGGCGTGTGCAGGTAACGCAGCCGTGTGGCGTAGCGCTTCCCGGCAACGGGCGAGGCGGCAGGTTTTCCAGTGGGTGAATTGCACGGCGCCGGCGATCAGCACGATCGCACCGGCCATCAGTGGCACGCTGCGCGCCAGTGCTGGCCACTGCATTTCCGCTGCTGTGAGCGTGGCGCCCAAAAGAAAGACCAGCATCCCAAACGCAGTCCACACCACGAAATAGCCCGTACCCACCAACAGAGCAAGCAGCCCCGCTTGCCTGCCATCGGTTGCGCTGACGGCCTGGCGATAGCGCCGCAGCGTAGGGATCAAGGACGGCAACATCATCGCCGCCATCATCACGCACCACATGGCGATGAATGATGCTGCCGCACCACCCCATGTCTGGCCGGGCATGCGCATCCACATCATCGACATCGTCCAGCCGCCAGGCATTGGCGTGGCATCCATGGTGGACATGGACGTGCTCCCGGCAATCGTAAGCGCCGCAGTGATGGCGAAGAGCGCTGCCGAAGTGGCGAAAAAGCAGCGTTCGGATGTCTGCGAGGTGGTCATGGCTGTCTCGATGCAGCAGCTCTCATAGGGATGACGTAGCAGGTGCCGCGTTTTCGACATTCGGAGGAAGCCGTCGGGCAAACGCCGGCGAGCCATGGTCCGAAAGTCGCGGGGCCCCGGCGTTCGCCGGGGTGACGGGTTATCCCCGGGTGCCTTACCGCTTGCCGTACTCATCGTGGCGGCGCCACCAGACACCGCTTTCATTGCGGCCCTTCGGCGCACGATCCAGCCACTGGAACATGCCCCACAGCCCATCCAAGCCGCGCGCGAAAGTCGAATAGGTGTGATAGACAACGCCGTCTTCCAGCACGAACGCGCTTACGCCCGGCCTTTCACGCACATAGGTCAGCGCATCCGTTCCAGTCGCCTTGGCTTGGTCGAGCACGACTTTCGGGAACTCAGTGGTGGCATCCATCGCATGGCCACCGCGTTCGTAGTTGTATTCATGCGTGCCTTCGCGCTGTTGCTCTTCGGTGATGGAGACAGTGAAATCAAAATTGAAATCGCTACCCTGCGACGACGCCCACGGGAACGTCCATCCCAGCCGCCGCTTGTAAGCCTGTAATTTTCCCAACGGTGCGCGCGATACCGCCCACAACATCACGTCGTGGTTGGCCAGATGCGTGGCGATGCCATTGAAACCATCGGCAATCGCCGAGCAGGACGGGCAACCCGCCGCAAAATCCGGCCCGAACATGAAGTGGTAAACCAGCAATTGCGAGCGCCCGCGGAACAGGTCAGCCAGCGAAGCGCCACCCTCGTCGGTATCGAAGCGATAGCCCTTGTTGACGGGCACCCACGGCAGCGCTTGGCGCTGGCGTGCCAGCTCGTCACCCCGCTGCGTGTGTTCTTTCTCCACCTTGAGCAGCTCGATGCGCGCTGCCAGCCATTCTTCGCGTGTGCCAATCGTATGCGTGGTCATGGTCTGCTCCGTTCTCTCAGATGCGTTGGTCGTGGGTCTAGCCAGGTGCCTCGTGGCCATGGGCTATAGTTGACGCTCAGGTCCCGAACGGGCGGGAGTGACAAGTGTGGCGCGATTTTTAGAACCTGTTCACGACCTCCTCGCGGCTCGTGTTGAGCCTGAGCAGCCGACATGCGGCCGCGCGCGGCTTGACCAGGCCGTCAGTCTGGCGCTGCGCCGCGCACGACCACCTGACGGCTGCTCAGGCTCAACCCAAACCACGCCGAGCTCGTGAACAGGTTCTAATGGACTCACTGATCACAGCGGCCGCGCGCGCACTCGCTACCGGTGATCCCCTTGGCGCCCTCAAGCGGGTTGCCCTGCGTGACGACGCCCCCGCCCTTGCACTGCGAGGCATCGCCATGGCGCAGCTCGGCGATTTCGTTCGCGCCAAGGCGCTGCTGCGAAGTGCTGCACGCGGCTTCGGCTCGAAAGAGGCGGTAGCGCGAGCCCGATGCATCGTCGCCGAAGCTGAAATTGCACTCGTTTCGCGCGATTTGAACTGGCCGGTGAAGGCGCTCGAAACCGCCCGTGCCACGCTGCAATCGCATGGCGACCGCATCAATGCCGCGCATGCGCGCAATATCGAAATTCGGCGCTTGCTCCTGCTTGGCCGCATCGATGACGCGGAACACATGCTCGCGGAACTCGATCCCACCCCCTTTCCTCCGGCATCGCGCGCCGCGCACGAACTTGTCGTGGCAGGTATGGCGATTCGGCGCCTGCAAACCCAGCGTGCACGCGCTGCGTTGGCGAGGGCAGGGCTTGCTGCGCACATGGCGAAGATTCCCGCGTTGATGGCGGAAGTCGAAAGCGCATCGCGGCTTTTGGATGCCCCGGCCGCCCGCCTGATCGCAGGCGGCGAAGAACGCTTGCTGCGGCTGGAGGAAGCCGAAACGCTGCTGGCATCACCCACCTTCGTGGTGGATGCATGCCGTCGTGTCGTGCATGGCGACAACACCGTCATCTCGTTGGCAACACGCCCGGTCTTGTTCGCGCTGTTGCGTCACCTCGCGCAAGCCTGGCCAGCCGACGTATCGAGAAGCTTGCTTATCGCCGGTGCCTTTCGCGCCAGACACGCCGATGAATCGCATCGCGCACGCTTGCGCGTCGAAATGGGACGATTGCGTGCCATGTTGCGACCGATGGCCGAGGTAAGCGCAACTGCGCATGGCTTTGCACTGGTACCGCGTCGCGCCAGCGACGTCGTCGTGCTGGCGCCGCCCACCGAAGAGCGGCACGCCGCGGTGCTCGCGTTGCTCGCAGATGGTGAATCCTGGTCGAGTTCCGCCTTGTCCCTGGTATTGGGCGCCAGCCCGCGCACCGTGCAGCGGGCGCTCGAATCGCTAGCCGCAACCGGCAAGGTGCAGTCGTTCGGCCGTGGACCGGCACGTCGCTGGATGGCGCCGCCGGTACCGGATGTTCTGTCGATTTTGTTACTCCCCGGTCCGTTGCCCGGCGACTAGGATGACTGTCATCCATCGATCAGGACTCACGACATGAAACGATCCCCTGCCAAGGTCATCCATGAGTATGGCCCGTACCCCGGCATCGATCGGGTGGCCGGCGTGACCTATGACGGCGAGCACCTCTGGTTCGCCTCTGGCGACA
Organism: Dyella sp.; assembly: GCF_036746095.1. Taxonomy (NCBI): domain Bacteria; kingdom Pseudomonadati; phylum Pseudomonadota; class Gammaproteobacteria; order Lysobacterales; family Rhodanobacteraceae; genus Dyella; species Dyella sp. Next base: position 51,253 of record NZ_DAIOEU010000025.1, on the reverse strand, counting down.
AGCTCAACGCGCTCGATCCCGACAACGGAACGCTGGTGCGATCCATGGATGTCGCCTCGCATGCAGGCACGGCGTTCGATGGCCGGTACCTGTTTCAGATCGCCGAAGACCGCATCCAGAAAATCGATCCCAACAGCGGCCAGGTGCTCACCACCATCCCGGCGCCCGGTGGCGGCGGTGACTCCGGCCTCGCCTGGGCAGAAGGCTCGCTATGGGTTGGCGAATACCGGGAACGGAAGATCCATCGCATCGATCCGGACACCGGCGCCGTGCTCGACACCATCCAGTTCAATCGCTTCGTTACCGGCGTTACCTGGAGCGACGGCGAGTTGTGGCATGCCACGTGGGAAGGCGATGAGAGCGAAGTGCTGCGCGTCGATCCGCAAACCGGCGAAGTGCTGGAACAGCTCGACATGCCAGCCGGCATGGGCGTGTCGGGGCTGGAATCCGACGGCAGCGACCGATTTTTCTGTGGTGGCGGGAAAAGCGGAAAAGTAAGGGTTATCGCCAAACCCAAATGATGCACGTAATTCCATGGCCGTCATTCCCACGAAAACGGGAGCGAGGACCATGAGGTTGCGGTTGGTCCAGCTGTCTGCCATCGCGCCGCTGGACTGCCACGCCATCACCGAATCGTGCCAGAATCCTGACCGCAAGCTGCCATCTCCTTACGGCAGCCTATGCATGGGGAAATCCTGTTTCTCACCCGCTTTATGCGTACGGCATAAGGCCTCCCCGCGAATTTAAGAACGCCCGGCGGGCATGTCCGCCGGGTTGCCTAACGGATTGAACATGGGATGGCATTATGGATTTGCTGCGGTTTCTGCTTTTACTCCCGGTGCGTCTGCTGCGCGGTATCGTGATCGCGCTGGGATGGCTGCTCAGCCCGCTGGTCGGCCAGGTGAACTGGTCAGCGCCCGGATGGATGCATGCGGTGCGGCGCCGGCCGCTGCACTCGCTTGGCATCGTGGCCGCGGTTGCGATCGTCGCAGGCGCTGGATGGTTCGGCTGGCAGTGGTACAAGCATCGGCCGCGTCCGCATGAACCGGTGCGGATCACATGGACGGTCAATGCGCCGGAGATCACCGACTACACCAGGCAACCGCCAAGCATCCGTCCGCTGGAGCTGGTCTTTTCCGCCTCTGCCGCGCCGATCGAGCTGGTCGGCAAGCAGGTAACTGATGGCATCACCATGCAACCGCAGGCGAATGGCCAGTGGACGTGGGTGGATGACAAGACGCTGCGCTTCACACCTGCCACCGACTGGCCGGTTGGGCAGCACTACAAAATTCGCTTCGATATCCCGAAAGCCTTCGCCCATCACGTGCTGATGGCGGACGACCAGGTCCAATTCGATACCCAGCCGTTCAAGGCGCAGTTGGGCAAAGGCGAGTTCTATCAGGATCCGCAGGATCCCACCGCCAAGAAAACCATCATCCAGGTGGATTTCAATTATCCGGTGGACCCCGCCCAATTTGAAAAGCGTATCGCGCTGAGCCTGGCCGGGCGGGGCGATACCTCATCGACACCACTGAAATTCAGCGTTACCTACGATCCCAACAAGCTGCATGCATGGATTCACTCGCAGCCGCTCGCGTTGCCGCGCGATGACGGTGCGGTGTCGCTTGCGCTCGACAGCGGCGTGCGCAGCTCGCGCGGCGGCAACGGTACGGACGACAAGCTGCAAACCAGCGTGCGCGTGCCGGGCCTGTACAGCCTTGCCGTCAACGACGTCAGTCCCACCCTGGTCGACAACGACAAATACGAACCCGAACAGGTGATGGTGATCAATCTCAGCGGCGCGGTGCGCGATAGCGACGTGGCGTCGCTGGTGCATGCCTGGGTGTTGCCGGCGCGCAAGCCGCACGTCGCCAAGCAAGAAGGCGACGACGACAACAACGAAAGCGACGACAACCCGGATCAAGGCAATTATCCCTGGAGTGCAGATGAGGTCGGTGAAGACACTCTGCGCAGCGCCAAGCCGTTGCCGCTCGAAATGGTGCCGACGGAAAACGACTATCAGGAACTGCAAAGCTTCAAGTTCCACGCCGATCCCGGCCAGCGCATCTACGTACGCATCGGCAAGGGCCTGAAATCCTTCGGCGGCTACGTATTGGGCAAACCGGCGAGCGCGGTGGTCACCGTGCCGGATTACCCGAAGCTGCTCCGTTTCATGGCCGATGGCTCGCTGCTTTCCATGAGCGGCAGCAAGCGCGTTTCCGTGGTATCGCGCAACATGACGGGCATGCGCCTGGTGATTGGCCGCGTGCTGCCGGATCAACTGCAGCATCTGGTCAGCCTCAACCAGGGCGATTACAAGCATCCGCAATTGCCGTATGACTTCGGCGAAGAACATATCGTCGATCGCTTCGAAATGAAGCGTGCCTTCCCCTCCGGCGATCCCGCGCATGCCCACTACGAAGGCGTCGACCTCGGGCAGTACCTGCAATCCGGCAAGCGCGGCGTGTTCCTGCTGCATCTGTATGGCTTCGATCCGGCCCAGGCCAAGAAGCAGGCCGAGCAGGAAGCCAAGGCCAAGGCGCTGGCAAAACAGGGCATCGCGCCGCCGCCGGCCGGTGCAAAGCCGGATGACGATGCCGACAACAGCTCTTCCAGCGACGGTTCGAACGATGCATCCGACAGCGAAGATGTCTCCAACGCGCAAGACAGCCGCCTGATCGTCGTCACCGACCTGGGCATGCTGGTGAAGCGCGCACTGGACGGCAGCCAGGACGTGTTCGTGCAGTCGATCCGCACCGGCCAGCCGGTGGCGGGCGCCACCGTGTCCGTATTGGCGGTCAATGGCCAGACGCTGTTTACGCAGGACACCGGCGCCGACGGCGCCGTGCATTTCCCCACCTTCAAGGGATTGGATCGCGACAAGCGCCCCGCTATGTACGTGGTGAGGAAGGCGGATGATCTGTCGTTCCTGCCGATCGGTGGCAGCGACCGGCAACTGGACTACTCGCGCTTCGATATCGGTGGCGATGCCAGTTCGGTCAATCCCGGCACGCTTTCCGCTTATCTGTTCTCCGATCGGGGTATTTATCGTCCGGGCGACGATATCCATATCGGCCTGATCGTGAGGGCGGCAAGCTGGCTGCGCAACGTCGCAGGCATCCCGCTGCAGGCCCAGGTGGTCGATCCGCGCGGCGTGACGGTGAAGCAGCTGCCGTTGACGATGGACAATTCCGGCTTCGGCGAACTCACCTATACGACGGCGGAAACCGCACCGACCGGCACGTGGACGGTGAACCTCTACATCGTGCGCGACGGCAACGCCGATACGCAGATCGGCAGCACCACCGTGCAAGTGAAGGAATTCCAGCCAGACCGCATGAAGGTCAGCGCCAAGCTGTCCAGCCAGGTCGCCGAAGGTTGGGTGAAGCCTGATGGCCTCAAAGGCCTGGTCGATGCGCAGAACCTGTTCGGCACGCCAGCCGCAGACCGCCGCGTGGAAGCTTCGCTTACCTTGCGTCCTGCGTGGCCCTCATTCCATAGCTGGCCCGACTATCACTTCTACGACGTCCGCCGCGCCAAGGACGGCTATGAGGAAAACCTGCAGGACGGCAAGACCGACGACAAAGGCCATACCGAATTCGACCTGGATCTGAAGAAATACGCCGATGCCACCTATCAGCTGTACTTCCTGGTCAAGGCGCATGAGCCCGAAGGCGGCCGCAGCGTGGCTGCTGCCACCCAATCGCTGGTATCGAGCAATGACTGGCTGATCGGCTATCGCAGCGACGACGACCTGGATTACGTCAGCCGCAACGCGGTGCGCAAAGTGCGCCTGGTGGCGATCGATCCACAAGCCAAATCGATCAAGCTCGATGGCCTCAAGGCGCAGTTGATCGAACGGCGCTACGTCTCCGTGCTGACCAAGCAGGATTCAGGCGTCTACAAATACGAATCCAAGCTCAAGGAAATTCCGATCACCGAGCAGCCGCTGAGCATTGCTAGTGGCGGCATGGATTACACGCTGCCCACCGACAAGCCGGGCAATTACGCGTTGGTGATCCTGCGCGGCAGTGATCGCGTGGAAGTCAATCGCGTCAGTTACTCCGTGGCCGGCGACGCCAACGTGTCGCGCTCGCTCGATCGCAACGCGGAACTGCAACTCACGCTGGACAAGCCCGACTACAACCCCGGCGACACGGTCAGCATTTCCGTGCATGCGCCGTACGTGGGCAGCGGCCTGATCACCATCGAGCGCGACAAGGTGTACGCGCATGCATGGTTCCATGCCGACACCACCAGCTCGGTGCAGCAGATCACCATTCCGAAGGACTTCGAAGGCAACGGCTACATCAACGTGCAATTCATCCGCGACCCCTCGTCGGATGAAATCTTCATGAGCCCGCTGAGCTATGGCGTGGTGCCATTCTCGGTCAACCTGGATGCGCGCCGCGATGCGATCAAGGTCGACTCGCCCGCGCTGGTGAAACCCGGCGACAACGTCACCTTCCACCTGCACGCCGACCATCCCGCCAAGGCGGTGGTGTTTGCGGTGGACGAAGGCATTCTGCAGGTGGCGCGCTACAAGCTGGGCGATCCGCTGAAGTTCTTCTTCCGCAAGAAGATGCTTGAGGTGCAGACCTCGCAGATTCTCGACCTGATCCTGCCGGATTTCGAGAAGCTCATGGCCTTGGCGGCAGCACCGGGTGGCGATGCGGATGCGGCGATCAGCCGCCAGCTCAATCCGTTCAAGCGAAAGCGCGACAAGCCGGTGGTGTATTGGTCGGGCATTGTCGACGTCGACGGCGACAAGGACTTCACCTATACCGTGCCCGATTACTTCAACGGCAAGCTGCGCGTGATGGCGGTGGCGGTGTCGCCGGATCGCGTCGGCACGTTTGAAGGCGCCACCACGGTGCGCGGCGATTTCGTGCTCTCGCCCAACGTGCCCACTACGTTGGCGCCCGGCGACGAAGTGGAAGTGAGCGTCGGTGTTGCCAACAACCTCACCGGCCTGGGCGGCAAGCAAGTGCCGATAGCGGTGAGCCTTGAGACTGGTCCGCAACTGCAAGTGGTTGGCGCGGCGACACAGAACATCAACTTGGCGGACATGCACGAAGGCGTGGTGAAGTTCCGCGTCAAGGCGACCGACAAGCTGGGCTCCGGCCATCTCGCGTTCACCGCCGCGTATGCCGGTAAATCGGCGCATCAGGCCGTCGATGTATCGGTGCGGCCGGCCGCGGCGTATCGCACCCAGGTCGACGTCGGCCAGGTGTTCACGCGCAGCCGGGCGGAGGTCTCGCCCTTGCGGCAGATGTTCGATGCCTATGCGGCGCGTGATGCGGCGATCTCGCCGTTGCCGATCGTGCTTGCGCAGGGCATCACCAGCTACCTGGTCAACTACCAGCACTACTGCAGCGAGCAGGTGGTGAGCATGGCCATGCCGCGCCTGATCGTCAGCAAGTGGCCGCAGGTGCCAGTGTTCGCGCATGCCTTGCAACCGGCCTTCGGCGGCGAGGATGCGAAGAAGATCAGCAACCAGGATGCGCTCGGCAAATGGGTGGACGTGCTGCACTCGCGCCAGAACAGCGAAGGCGGTTTCGGCCGGTGGGCGGCCACGCCTGATTCGCAGCCGTTCGTTTCCGCTTACGCGATGAACTTCCTGCTCGAAGCGCGTGACCGTGGCACCGCCGTGCCGCAGGACATGCTCGATGCCGGCAACAAGTACCTGCAGCAGCTGGCCGCCAACGACGGCATGGATTCGCTGGAGCTGCTGCGCCAGCGCGCCTATGCGGCGTACCTGCTGACGCGCCAGGGCAACGTCACCACCAATGCCCTCGCCGCGATCCAGAAGCGCCTGCAGGAGGCATATCCCAAGGCATGGAAGAACGACCTCGCCGCGGCGTGGCTGGCTGCGTCGTACAAGCTGCTCAAGCAGGACGACGAGGCCAATCGCTTGATGGCCGGCCCGGAGCAGGTACTGACGCGCTCCAAGCCTGACCAGGCTTTCAGCTACGGCTATTACTACGATCCGCTGGTGCGCGATGCGAGCGTGCTGTACCTGCTGTCCAAGCACTTCCCCGAACGCGCCAAGGCGTTGCCGGCGCGCGTGTTCGAGAACATCGCCTGGCCGCTGGCGCACGACGACTACAACACGCTGTCGTCGTCGATGACGATCCTGGCATTGGACAGCTACGCCGGCCAAACCGGCGGCGAGCTGGATAAGCTGGGCATCCAGGAAGTGCATGCCGATGGCAGCGTCAAGGCCATCTCCAGCATCCAGGGCAACCTGCTGCAGGCCGGCAGCTGGGATGCCGCCGCCACCAAGCTGCGCTTCGTCAACCAGAGTGACCTGCCGGCATGGCGCGTCGCCAGCCAGAGCGGCTACGACCGCGTGCAGCCGGACAAGGCGATCGCCAACGGCCTGGAAATCATTCGCGAGTACACCGATGCGCAAGGCAAGCCGCTCGACACGGTGAACCTCGGCGAAGAGATCGACGTGCACGTGAAGATCCGCGCCACCGGCAGCGATGCCGTCGGCAACGTCGCGATCGTGGATCTGCTACCCGGCGGCTTCGAGCCGGTAATCGAACCGCCGCCGGCCGTGGACGCTGCACAGAACAGCGACAGTTCCGGCGCCGACAATGCCAGCGACGACAACAGCCAGGACAGCAACACCAGCGCGCCGCCGGCCTGGCGTTCGCCGATCGGTCTGTCGCAATCGACCTGGCAACCGGAGTACGCGGATATTCGCGAGGATCGCGTGGTGATCTATGGCGAAGCCACGCCGGACGTGCGCGAGTTCGTGTATCGCATCCGGGCCACCAATGCGGGTACGTTCGTGGTGCCGCCGGCGTATGCCGAGTCGATGTACGAGCGCACGTTGCAGGCGCGCTCGGCGGGCGGGAAGTCGGTGAAGGTGGTGGAGACGCCTTGACGGCACAGAGCATGTCCCACTTCCGCGATATCGCTCCCTCTCCCCTCCGGGGAGAGGGCCGGGGTGAGGGGAAAGGCTTGCCGGAAAACTCATTGATGCGTGCAAAACATTCTTTGGTTTTTGCCCTGAATAGGCATTACGCGAGATTCGCCCCTCACCCCAACCCTCTCCCCGGAGGGGAGAGGGAGCTGGTCTTCGCGGTTGCATAGCTCCTTTTTTTATTCGTGAATCAAAAATTTTCCAATGTTCGCATCGCACTGTTGCACTGGCTCCACCGCTGGCAGAACTGGCTCGTCGCCGCCGCACTCTTGTTGATTGTGCTGTTCGGCTGTCGGCTGTGGCCACACCCGCCATTGCGCAGCTGGCAGCCTTCCTCCACCGCCGTCTACGACAGCAAAGGCCATCTGCTGCGCCTCACCCTCGCCAGCGACCAGCAATATCGCCTGTGGGTGCCGCTGAAAGACATTTCCCCGCAACTGGTCGATGGCGTGCTGCTGCACGAGGATCGCTGGTATGCGTGGCATCCCGGCTTCAATCCCTATGGATTGTTGCGCGGCGCCTGGATCACCTATGCAAGGCGCGGCTCGCCGCAAGGCGGTTCCACCGTCACGATGCAATTGGCGCGCCTGCTGTGGAAGCTCAACACACGCACGCCGCTGGGCAAGCTGCGCCAGATCGCGCGCGCGGTGCAGTTGGAGCTGTTCTATTCCAAGCACGACATTCTCGAGGCGTATCTCAACTTCGCGCCGTATGGTGCCAACGTGCAGGGCGTCGCCACCGCGAGCCTGGTGTATTTCGGTAAGCCGGCCAGCCAACTTACCTTGCCCGAAGCCTTGACGCTGGCGGTCATTCCGCAAAACCCCTCGCGCCGCTTGCTTACCGGCGAGGGAGCAAACAACACCTTGATCAGCCATGGTCTGGCGGATGCACGCAATCGCCTGTACCGGGCATGGCTGTCCAAGCACCCGCAGGACGCCAGCCTGACATCACTGTTCGCACTGCCGCTTGCACTTCGCCCGCGCAGTCGTTTGCCGTTCGAAGCGCCGCATGCCGTCGACCAGATCCTGGCCGCGCAACAGTTGAACGACAACACGCGCAGCGCGGTGGTAACCACCACGCTCGATCTCGGTCTGCAACGCATCCTGGAACGGCAGATCGCGCTGTACGTGCAGCGCAAGGCATCCGTCGGCATCACCAACGCGGCGGCGGTGCTGGTCGATACCCGCGACATGGGTATCAAGGCCATGGTCGGTTCGGCCGACTACCGCAATGCCGCCATTCAAGGGCAGGTCAACGGCACCTTGGCGAAACGCTCGCCGGGTTCCACACTGAAGCCTTTCATCTACGCGTTGGGTTTCGATCAAAGCGTGCTGCATCCGCAAACCGTGCTGCGCGACGTGCCGACCTCATTCGGTCCCTATACACCGGAAAACTTCGACGGCAATTTCCTAGGTCCGATCACGGCCACGCAAGCGTTGATCCGCAGCCGCAACATCCCAGCCGTGTGGGTCGCTTCGCAATTACACCAGCCCACCCTCTACGATTTCCTGCAGCAGGCAGGCGTCAGCCGCCTGGCCAGCGAGCAGCATTACGGCCTGTCGCTGGTGCTTGGCGGCGGCGAGGTCAGCATGCAGGAGCTGGCCGGTCTTTACGCCATGCTCGCCAATCGCGGCGTGCTGCGTCCCTTGCGCCTGCGCACCGACGATCCGCAGCAAGAAGGCACGCGGTTATTGAGTGATGCAGCCAGCTACATGGTCACGGATATCCTGCGCCAGAATCCGCGGCCGGACGAGGTGATCGGATCGCAAGCACTGCGCATGCCGGTGGCGTGGAAAACCGGTACCTCATGGGCCTTTCGCGATGCGTGGACGGCCGGCAATGTCGGACCGTACGTGCTGGTGGTATGGATCGGCAATTTCGACGGCAGCGGCAATCCCGCGTTCGTCGGCGTGGAAGCGGCCGCGCCGTTGTTTTTCCAGATCATCGACGCGCTGCGTGCCGAGCACGTGCCGCTGAACGAACCGATCCGCGCCATGCCGGCCAACCTCAAGCGCGTGCAGATCTGCCTGGCCAGCGGCAACCTGCCGACGCAATGGTGCCCGCAAACCGGCATGACCTGGTTCATTCCCGGCAAATCGCCCATCCGGGTCGACAGCATCTATCGCCCCGTAGTGATGGACGATGCGACCGGCAAGCCGGCTTGCCCGCCGTTCGACGAAAAGCACACGCACGTCGAGGTCTACGAGTTCTGGCCCTCCGATCTGCAGCGCGTATTCGAACAAGCCGGCATGCCACGCCGCCGCCCACCGGTAAATCCCGAATGCAACGGCAGCGAACGCATCAGCGGCTTGCCGCCAAGCATCACATCACCCTTGCGCAGCAGCGCCTACACCTTGCGCCTGAAACAACTCGCCGAAGAGCGCATTCCGTTTACCGCGACCAATGATGCGGACGTGCGTGGTTTGTACTGGTTCGTGGACGATGCGTATGTCGGCCGCAGCACGCCCGGCGAGCCGTTGTATTGGCAGCCGCATGGAGCAGGACGCTACACCGTGCGCGTAGTGGACGATCATGGGCAGGCGGATCAGCGCATCCTGGATATAACGCTGGTCGAATAGCGCCGTACGTAACCTCTTGGCCGTCATTCCCGCGAAAGCGGGAATCCATTTGCCCTGATGCAAGAGCGAAGATGGATTCCCGCTTTCGCGGGAATGACGGCCATGGAGTTACATGCTTGGTTTGGAGTAATCCTGCCGACGCAGCAACTTGGCGTCGCTAAGGCGTCAAAATTTCTTGTCGATGCCCGCTTGCTTGAGAATGCCGTTGGCGGTGTGCAGCCGCATGGTCGCAACATCAATGCCTGGTTGGTTGTGTTTCGCCAATTCCGGAGGCAATTTCCCAAACGCGCTCGATCAGGCCGTCGTAGCTGGAATGCTCAGTAACCAAATGCAAGCCATCGCATATTGCCACCTACATGGTCTGCTCGTTTTCGTCTTGAGCGAGTGCATGAATGACCTCGACATGGAACACCGCATTTGGGCGTTTGGCTTGGATGACGTTTGGCATAGAGTTAACCTACCACAGGCCATTTTCAGTGCGTAAATCCGCAAGTCCCAGGACAGCTGTCAAACTGCGTTATCCTCAACGCCTTAACCGCCCGGTTTTTCATCACTCATGAAGCAACGCCCGGTGCAGTCCTACTACCGCGCCACGGCCACGCCGTATGAACCTTATGCGCCGCTGCAAGGGCGCGAAGAAACGCGCGTGGCGATCATCGGCGGCGGTTTTGCCGGCCTGAATACCGCGCTTGGGCTGGCCGAGCGCGGCGTGCGCGACGTGGTGCTATTGGAACGCGAGCAGATCGGTTTCGGTGCATCGGGACGCAATGGCGGTTTCGTATTCGGCGGTTATTCGCTGGGCGAGGAGGCTTTGCACCAGCAACTGGGTGCGGAGCGCGCCAGGCGCATCTTCGATCTCACCACCGCCGCAGTGCAGCGCATACGCGAACGCGTCGCCCGTTATGCCGTCGACTGCGACATGGTCGATCAGGGTGTGATCTGGGCCAACTGGTTTCGCGATCCCAGCGTATTGCGCAAACGGCAGCGCCTGTTGGCCGAGCACTACGGCGTGCACTGGGAGTGGCTGCCGCAGGAAGAGCTGCGCGAAATCGTGCGCAGCGAGCGCTATTACGACGGACTTTACGAACGCAATGCACTGCACCTGCATCCCCTGAATTACGCCATCGGGCTCGCGGCGGCGGCAACCGGGCAGGGCGTGCGCATACACGAAAACAGCGATGTCTGGCGACTGCGGCGCGAAGGCAGCCATTGGCAGATCAGCACGCCGCAAGGCGAGTTGCAGGCGGAGCACGTGGTGCTTGCCTGCGGTGGCTACCTCGCCGGCTTGCACCGGCCGATCGATCGTGCCGTGTTGCCCATCGCCACCTACGTAATGGTGACCGAGCCCTTGGGCGACAGATTGGACGAATGCCTGCAAACACGCGCCGCCATCTATGACTCCCGCTTTGCTTTCGATTACTACCGGCCCTTGCGCGATACGCGATTGCTGTGGGGCGGACGCATATCGATCCGCAACCGTTCCGCTTCCGCCGTGCAGCGCGTGCTGACGCGCGACCTGCTACGCGTTTTCCCGGCCGTCAAAGGCACCCGCGTCGACTACGCCTGGTCTGGCTTGATGAGCTATGCCCGCCACCAGATGCCGCAGATCGGCACCGATGGCGAGGGCTTATGGTGGGCGCAGGCATTCGGCGGCCACGGCTTGGCCCCTACCTGCGCCGCGGGCGAATTGCTGGCGGCGGCCGTCGCCGAAAGTAGTGAAGATTGGCAGCAGTTTGCCGTCTATGGGCTTGCGCATGCCTACAAGCCCTTCGGTTTACTGGCAGCGCAAGCCAGCTATTGGTGGCAGGAATTCAACGATTGGTTCAAGACGAGTCTGGAAGGATGAGCGAACAAGCAGCCGCGCAAGACATCAGCTGGGCAGATTTTGAAAAAGTGCTGATCGTGGCAGGCACGATCACCCGCGTCGAACCTTTCCCTGAAGCACGCAAACCGGCGCTTAAAGTGTGGGCGGATTTCGGCCCCTATGGCGAGCGTAAAACCAGTGCGCAAATTGCGGCGCTCTACACACCGGAAGAGCTGGTCGGCCGGCAGATCGTGGGCGTGATCAATTTTCCGGAAAAGCAGATCGGACCATTTCGTTCGCAGTTCCTGCTGACCGGATTTCACACCGAACAGGGTGTAGTGATTACCAGCATCGAGCGCCCGGTGCCCAATGGTACGAGGCTGGCCTGAAGCGATCGCGTACGGGGTGATATGCAGCTGAACCTCAACGTGGCCTGCAAGCACCTGCAATGTCGGGTGCGCGTTCCGCTCACCCGGACCTGCGATCCAACCAAACACCCAAGCCCTGCGCATTGAGCTCAATATCCGTCCCCAGCCAATGCACCAGCGCCTCGCGATCGCCCTGCCAGCCATGTTCCGCCGTACGCTCCGCATACAGCTGCGTCAATGCATGCACCAGTTGCGCATGCCGATCGGTTGACTCCCGCGCATCAAGCGCAATCGCCACCATCGCGTCGATCATCGCGTGCAGCTTGCCGGCAAGTCGTTCGACATGTTCGACCCGCCCGAAGTGCGTGAGATACATCGCTTGTGGCTTCAGCGCCAGCAACCGATCGATTGATGCATGCAAGGCTTGCGGGTCAAACTGCACCGGCGTGGTGGTGGGAAGGATGAACGGACCTTGCGGTGTATCGAATTCGCGATAGGAGAGACCAAACGTATCGCCGGTAAAACACACGTTGGCCTGCTCGTCGTACATCGCCATGTGATGCCTGGCATGTCCCGGCGTATCCAGGCAGCGCAATGGGCGTCCCCGCAAATCCACGATGTGCCCATCCGGCGCTTCCACGATGCGTTCTGCCGGCACCGGACGGAGTCGCCCGTACGCCCGCTCCATGACCTCCTCGCCATACACCGCCATCGCGCCGGCCCACAACTGCGACGGGTCGGCCATATGCCGCGCGCCGCGTGGATGCACCACCAGCCTGGCCTTCGGCAACCGCGCCATCAGTTCACCCGCGCCGCCCGCGTGATCCAGATGCACGTGGGTAAGAATGAGCCAGTCGACGTGCGACGCATCCAGTTCGGCATCAGCAAGCGCGCCCAGCAGGCGCGGCACGGAATGGTTGGTGCCGCAGTCGATAAAGGCGCCATGGCCGTTGTGAACCAGCAAATAGGCCGCGTCGAACTTTGGCCGCACAAAACCGGTGTCGATGGTATGGATGCCGTGGGAAGTCATGATGGGCGTTGAAGTCGAAAGGCCAACTATACGGCGCTTGCGCTCAAGCCATGGCGCGAAACCGGAATTTCAGTTTCCCTGAACGTTCTCGTTCGGATAATGGCAAGGCCAGGTAGCCGCCATGAGGAGAAACCATCATGCATGCGAGTTCGATCCTGCTTTCAGCCTGTTTGTTGAGCATGGGTGGCATGGCCACCGCCACGGCGCAAGATCAGCCGCCGCCTGGTTCGACGCCTGGCCAAGGGCAGGATGCCGGCGTCAGCATGACGCATGCCGCCAAGACCCATGACATGGTCAACATGCATGGCATGCACAATATGCCGGCGACGGTCACGCATGCCGATCCCAAGACCGGCATCGTGGATGTGACGGCTGAGGGCATGGCGCTGCGCGTGCATTTTCCGCCGGCGTCGATGGTGAATCTGAAAGCGGGCGACAAGATCGGGCTGTACATGGGCTACAGCCAGGCGAATGTCGTGAAGTAGAGGATCCATACCCATGGCCGTCATTCCCGCGAAAGAGCACCGCTGTCCGGGGAAAATGAAGTTCTTCAGAAATGCGCGGGCATAGCACCCTGCATCGAAAATTTCCCATGGAAATTCAGTGCCATCAGCTCGTCATTCCAGCGAAAGCTGGAATCCAGTGCCTTTGCAGATTTTCAAGTCGCTGGATTCCAGCTTTCGCTGGAATGACGTCGTTTTTAGGTTTCCCGCAAGAACGGTGAAAAATTTCCCCGGACAGCAGTGCGCGAAAGCGGGAATGACGGCCATGGGTTACGAGAACAACACCAAGCGAAGCCCGGACCTGCTCCAGAGTTGCAGCCGCCAACGTGCCAACCCTAAGCTTGCACCCATGTCCGCATCATTCTGCCTGCACCGCTTCGCCACTTCGCGCCTTTTGCGCGTCGTGGCCATGTTCGCATGGTTGCTGATGGCGATATCCTTGCCAGCCGTGTCGGCGCACACGATGGCTGGCGAAGGCAACAACGCAGCAGCCATGGCATCGATGATGGCGGACCACGACATGCATGCCGACGCAACGGACGGCCATCACGCTGATCAGTGCTGCGGTAACACCACGCATGCTACATGCCATTGCGATGCCATGTGCAGCGCCGCGTTGCTTCCTGGCGTGCCAGCATTGCATGGCCCGGCGCGATTGGCTGCACTTCCCATTCCTCTGCGCGGCAGTGCCGCGCCCACGCTCCAATTCGCTCCTCCCTTGCGGCCACCCGCGGTCTGACGGCGTTGATGCCATCGCTTGGCGCATGCGCCGGGCCGTCTTATTAGCTTGGGAGTCATCACATGAACAGGTATTACCCGCCGCCAGCGGTCGACGTAGCGCGGCGCCGATTCGTCCAGGGCCTCGCCGTGGGAGGCGCCGCGGCTGCGTTGGGCGTGCTGCGGCCCGCACGCGCGACGGTTGCCGACTCCGCAGTGCTGGCCGGCACGGACTTCGCCTTGCACGTCGGCGAGATGCCGGTGAACTTCACCGGCACGCGCAGCATCGCCACGACCGTCAACGGCAGCCTGCCGGGGCCGATCCTGCGCTGGAAAGAAGGCAGCCAGGTTCGCCTGCGCGTGACCAACCGTCTGCGCGTGCCAACGTCCATCCATTGGCACGGCATCATTCTGCCGTTCGACATGGACGGTGTGCCGGGCATCAGTTTCGACGGCATTGCGCCGGGCGAAACCTTCGTCTATCGCTTCGACGTGCGGCAGTCCGGTACGTACTGGTATCACGCGCATTCGGGCTACCAGGAGCAAACCGGCCTGCTGGGTGCGCTGATCATCGATCCCGCCGGCGGCGAACGTTTCCCTGCCGACCGTGAGCACGTCATCGTGCTCAACGACTGGAGCGACGATGACCCCGCCAGCATCTACGCGCGCCTTAAGAAAAGCAGCGACTACTACAACACTGCCCAGCCAACCGTGGCGGACCTGATTCGCGACGCGCAGCACATGGGCCTGCGCGAAGCCTTGGCCAAGCGCCGCATGTGGAATGCGATGCGCATGAATCCTTCCGATCTCAGCGACGTCACCGCCTACACCTATACGTATCTGATGAACGGGCAGGCGCCGGCCGGCAACTGGACTGGCTTGTTCCGTCCCGGTGAAAAAGTGCGGCTGCGCATCATCAACGGCTCGGGCATGACGATCTTCGACGTGCGCATTCCCGGCCTGAAAATGACCGTAGTCAGCGCCGATGGGCAGGACGTGGAGCCGGTGCCGGTCGACGAATTCCGCATCGCTCCCGCCGAAACCTACGACGTGATCGTCGAACCGCATGCAGACCGGGCCTACACCGTCTTCGCGCAAAGCATCGACCGCAGCGGCTATGCGCGCGGCACGCTGGCGCCGCGTCCCGGCATGGAAGGCGAGCTACCGGCGATGGACCGGCGAGTGTGGCTGGGCATGCAAGACATGATGGGTGACATGTCATCGCATGATGACCACGCGAATCACGACATGCAGGGCATGGATCACATGCAGGACATGCCGGGCATGGCCATGCATGATCAGCCCCAAGGCAAGCTGAAAACCGGACCCGGCGTCGACATGCGCGTACCCACGCCACGCACCAACCTGGACGATCCCGGCGTTGGCCTGCGCAACAACGGCCGGCGAGTACTGACCTATGCCGACCTGCACACCATTGGCGGCCCGATCGACCAGCGCGAACCGGAACGCGACATCACGCTGCGCCTGACCGGCAACATGGAACGCTACATGTGGTCGTTCGATGGCGTGAAGTTCTCGGATGCCAGGCCGATCCGCTTCAACCATGGCGAAAGGCTGCGCATCGTATTGATCAACGACACCATGATGCATCACCCGATCCATCTGCATGGCATGTGGAGCGAGGTGGAAAATGCCGATGGCGATTTCCAGGTGCGCAAGCACACGGTGTCCGTGCAGCCCGCGCAGCAGATCAGTTATGCGGTCACGGCCGATAATCCGGGGCGCTGGGCCTATCACTGCCACATGCTGTTCCACATGGAATCGGGCATGTTCCGCGAGGTGGTGGTGGCATGAACGCGCGCGCATCCATCAGCAAGCGAGCGGCATGGCTGGCATGCGTGGCGCTCGCCATGCCGGGCATCGGCAAGGCGCAGGATGCCTTGTCGATGGCCCACCACGACGAGCCGTCGCCGACCATGCAGGACATGGACATGAACGACAGCGCCAGCTACGGCATGCTGCTGGTCGACCAGCTGGAATACACGCACGGTCGTGGCGGTAATGGTCTCCAATGGGAAGCCGAGGCGTGGTATGGCAATGACAGCGACAAACTGTGGCTGCGCAGCGAAGGGGAGGGCAGCCGTAGGCGCATCGAGCAAGGCGACCTGGAAGCGTTATGGAGCCATGCGGCGTCCGCCTTCTGGAATACGCAACTCGGCATCCGCCACGACCTGGGCGTGGGCCCGCAGCGCAACTGGGCGGCGTTCGGCGTGGAAGGGCTGGCGCCTTACTGGCTTGAGCTGGAAGCCACCGGCTATGCCAGCGACGGGGGCCGCCTTGCGGGACGCCTGCGCGCAGAGTACACCTTGCGCTTCACCCAGCGCCTCATGGTGCAACCGGAGTTCGAGGTCAATCTCTACAGCAAGGCCGACCCCGCACGACACCTCGGCAGCGGCGTGTCGGATACGCAACTTGGGCTACGCCTTCGCTACGAGATAACGCGGCAATTTGCACCGTATGCCGGTGTAGTGTGGTCCCGCCGCTTCGGTACTACGGCTGGGTTCGCCCGCATGGAACGCGAGCCTGTGTTCGACCGGCAATTCGTGGCCGGCATCCGTTTCTGGTTTTAGGAATCTCCATGAAAACAGCCATCAGCACGTTTATCGTCCTCGTGATTCTGGCCCTGCTGGCGTACGCCTATGCCTGGTCCGGCCACTACGACATCGGCGCGGATGTGCCGCATTCGCCGGCGACTTACCGCTTTTTGAGCATGGCAAGAAACCGGTCAATAGCGCAGCACGCGCAATCGATCAGCGTGCCCAACCTGGACGACCAGGCGTTGATCCTCAAAGGCGCCGGCCAGTACGCCGCCATGTGTACCGAGTGCCATCTAGCGCCAGGCATGAGCCACTCGGAACTGCGTGCAGGCCTTTATCCGCAACCGCCGGTGCTCGGCAAGGAGCCGATCGATCCGCGCGAGGCGTTCTGGATCATCAAGCACGGCATCAAGCTGACCGCGATGCCGGCGTGGGGCGCCACGCACGATGATCAAACCCTCTGGAGCATTGTGGCTTTCGTGCGCAAGCTGCATGGCATGACGCCGGCGCAATACAAGGACATCGTAGCCAAGGCGCCACCGGATGAAGACATGGACATGGACCACGACAAGGGCGACATGCAGGACATGCATGCGCATTGACGCATTTGCAGACTCGGTTACCTGGGACTTGGTTCCTGCCTCCTGATCACTTTTTTGCGCGCTGCCGGTGCCACGCAGGAGAGCCAGCAAACCCGTGGAGCCAGTTCCCTCTCCCCTTCGGGGAGGGGGCTAGGGTGAGGGGACGTGCAGCCCTCTTCCCGAAAGGGAGAGGGGGCTGTCTTCAGCGGGCATGACATTACGAAAAAAAATGTAATCAAGAGACAGGACTTGATCCGGGGGCAATCCAACGTTGTCGAGCAGCATGGTTGGGTTACGCTGCGCCAACCCAATCTACGGGATGAGGTCCGCCTTGTTACTTCCGCACGACGTGCTTGCCGTGGCATGCGGATCGCTGGTCGGCTTTTCGCTCGCCTTGGTCGGCGGTGGCGGTTCGATTATCGCCATGCCGCTGCTGCTTTACGTGGTTGGCCTCAAGGATCCGCATCTGGCAATCGGTACCAGTGCGCTGGCGGTGTCGCTCAACGCTTTCGCCAACCTGATTCCGCATGCCCGTGCGGGCCATGTGCGTTGGCGCATCGCCTTTGCGTTTGCGGCGGCGGGCGTGATTGGCGCCTATCTGGGTTCGAGCCTGGGCAAGATCATCGATGGGCGGCGCTTGCTCATCCTGTTTGCCTTGCTGATGCTGGCGATCGCAGCGCTGATGCTGCGTGGCAGGCATCGCTACGACAGCGCCAGCCAACCGCGTCGCCACATGTTCCAGCGCCTGGGCGCGATCGGTTTTGGCGCCGGTGGGCTGGCCGGCTTCTTCGGCATTGGCGGTGGTTTTCTGATCGTGCCGGGACTGTTGTTCGGCAGCGGCATATCCATCCTCGAAGCCGTCGGCACGTCGCTGTTCTGCGTGGGTGCGTTCGGCATGACGGCTGCTTTGAACTATGCCTTGTCCGGATGGGTGGCGTGGCCGGTCGCATGGGAATTCGTTGCCGGAGGCATCGCCGGTGGATGGCTTGGCTCGTGGGGTGCGCATAAATTGGCCAGCATGCGCGGTGCGCTTAGCATGCTTTTTGCCCTCGTGATCGTGGCGGTGGCCATAGGGATGCTCTGATCTATTCCACGTACCCGTCCCGCACTGTATGCGCGCCTCGGTTTGCCGCGACGTGGTTGTATGTCTAGACGGCGTGGCAAACCGAGGCGCATACAGTGCGGCCCCAACGTTTTGAATTTGATGATGGGGTGACGTCCAGAAGGCCCGCAGGGCGTGCCGCGTGGCTTGCCAAGACAGTCAGCCTTCCCTGCGCCACGCAGCACGTCCTGCGAGCCTTCTGGACGTCATGCCGGGCACGTGGAATAGATCAGAGCATCCCTACATGCTGGCAAAAAGCTTGCTTCTATAGGCGTTTTGCGCTGGGCGGACTGACCGGAAGCATCTTTTTGGGCTTTTTTTGCGCTTGCTAGTTGGCGAGAGCGAAAATTTCGCCTACATTTCGCTCGCCGAGAGGCAAACATTTCAACAACTCAATAAACGATGGGGTAGTCCATGGCAAAGAAGGCAGCAAAAGGCAAGTCGGCGTCCAAGGCCGCCGCCGCTCCGAAGCCGATCAAGGATGCGCTGAGCAAGTCGGGTCTGGTTGCTCACCTGGCAGAAACCACCGGCCTCGCTTCGAAGGACGTGCGTGGCGTTCTGTCCGCACTGGAAGGTGTGGTGCACGCCTCGGTTCACAAGAAGGGCGCCGGCATGTTCACCCTGCCTGGCCTGCTGAAGATCACCGCTGTCAATGTGCCGGCCAAGCCGCGGCGCAAGGGTGTCAACCCCTTCACGAAGGAAGAGCAGTGGTTCGCGGCCAAGCCCGCCACGGTGAAGGTGAAGATCCGTCCGCTGAAGAAGCTCAAGGACGCGGCGCTCTGATCCACGCCTGAAAGCCGTTGTGCCAAGCAGCGGCTTCGTAAACCAACGGGATGCGTTGCTGCGAAGTGGCGCATCCCGTTTTACGTTTGGCCTTCCGAAACGCCGTGGCGTTCCGCGATGAAAACCACGGATACCGGCCGCCCGGTTTGCGGATGCACGGGCTCGTGCAGTTCGCACACGCGCCCACCATCCTAATGAACCATCCAGCACGGCACCGATGATGGCCTGGCCGGTGACCCGCCGCAGGCTTTCCAGCAACCCATCGCGCACCACGTGCGTCCAGCCTCGGCATTGCGATGCCAGTTGTGCAAAAGCCGTGCTTCGTCGGATTCATGCATGTTCGGTGGACTCACGGGAAGCAATGCGCAGGCAGCGCCATCGCAGAGTGGATATCAACGGTGTCTTTCATTCAACCGGGATGCATGGTATTTACGCGCTATCCACGTTGAAAGCAGGGATGTGCTTGCGGGGAAGCAGGGGACGTAAGGCGTCGCAAAAAACCGGTGGCAATGTTGCTGCCGTTTCATTCATGGGAGACGACGATTATGTTCAAACGACTTTGCGCGGAATTGTTCGGCACATTCTGGCTGGTGTTCGGGGGATGTGGCAGTGCGGTACTGGCCGCGGCGTTTCCGAATCTGGGTATTGGTTTCGCCGGCGTGGCGCTGGCGTTCGGTCTTACCGTGGTCACCATGGCCTATGCCGTGGGCGGTATTTCCGGCGGGCATTTCAATCCCGCCATCACCGTGGGCTTGTTCTTCGGCGGGCGTTTCAGCGGCAAGGATGTGGTGCCTTACATCGTCGCGCAGCTGATCGGCGCCATTGCCGCTGCCGCGGTGCTGTACGTCATCGCCAGCGGCAAGCCGGGGTTCGATGCCACGGCCAGCGGTTTTGCGTCCAATGGCTACGGCGAGCATTCACCGGGCGGCTATTCGCTGCATGCCTGCATCGTGAGCGAGTTCGTGCTCACCGCGATGTTCCTGATCGTGATCCACGGCGCTACCGACCGCCGCGCCCCCGCCGGCTTCGGCCCGCTCGCGATCGGCCTGGCGCTGACGCTGATCCACCTGATCAGCATCCCGGTCACCAATACTTCGGTGAACCCCGCGCGCAGCACCGGCGTGGCGATTTTCCAGGGCACCTGGGCGCTGCACCAGCTGTGGATGTTCTGGGTGGTGCCGTTGCTCGGCGGCGCAGCAGGCGGCCTGATCTTCCGCTTCCTGCTGGGTGAGGAAGTGGCCAAGCCAAGCCTGACCGCGGGTGCACAGCCGGGTGTGAGCAACGCCTGATTCGTTTCCGGCGCAGGCACGCAACCCTATTCACGGTCGTCATCTCCCGAAAGCGGGAATCCAAGTTTGCGTCTCGCATCAGAGCAAATGGATTCCCGCTTTCGCGGGAATGACGGCCATGGGATTGCGCTCCGTTCGCGTCAAAATCCCATTTTTTGGCCGCAATACCCCCGCTCGCCACCTTGCATTTCACCCCGCCAACCCCAACGATGCGTGCATCCGACCCGAGGTGATTTCCGGTGACGCACGCAATCATCGAACTGATTGCCGAATACGGCTTGCTGCTGGTTTTCATCAACGTGTTGGTGGAACAGGCAGGATTGCCGTTGCCGGCCGTGCCGACCCTGGTCGTAGCCGGCGCATTGTCTTCGCTTGGCAGGCTTCCGCTCACCGCCGTGGTCTTGGTCGCCTTGCTTGCCTGCCTGGTCAGCGACTTCGCCTGGTACCTTGCGGGCCGCCGGTACGGCGCGTCCGTCATGCGCACGCTATGCCGCATTTCGCTGTCGCCGGATTCCTGCGTCAAGCAATCGGAACTGCGCTTCCAGCGCTGGCGCGGGCAGATCCTCCTGATCGCGAAATTCGTGCCCGGCCTTTCCACCATCGCCCCGCCATTGATGGGCGCCATGCGATTGCGGCCGCAGATATTCATGCTGCTCGACGCCCTCGGCTCGCTGCTCTGGATCGGCCTGATCGTTGGCTTGGGCTATGCCTTTTCGCAGCAGATCGATCGCGTGTTGTTTGCACTGGCCAGCGCCGGCACCGTCGCGGTGGAAGTGCTGTTCGCGCTGCTGCTTGCCTATGTCGTCGTGAAATGGTGGCAACGCAAGCGGCTGTTGCTGTCGCTACGGCTGGCGCGCATCAGCGTGGATGAACTGCACCAGTTGATGGAAGACGGCAGGCAGCCGGTAGTGGTCGACGTGCGCTCACAAGCGGCGCGCCTGGTCGACAGCCGCATCATTCCCGGTTCGTTGATGGCCAATCTCAGCGGCATCGACCAGGACCTCCACCAGGTGCCGATCGATCAGGAAGTGGTGATCTATTGCAGCTGCCCCAACGAGATCTCCGCCGCCAAGGCGGCGAAGGGGCTGATGATGCAGGGCTACCGCAAAGTGCGCCCGTTGCTCGGCGGACTCGATGCGTGGGCGGATGCGGGATATGAGATCGAGCTTCTGGCAGTGCAGCCCGCAGCGGTTGCCGATGCGGTCGTCGCGTCAGGCCACGCGCACTAGATATGCGGTAATTCAACCGTGGAATGAATTCCCCTGGCCGGCATTCCCGCTTTCGCGGGAATGCCGGCCAGGGGCCATGCGCCTTACCCATTAACCACCGAAATCATCATCACCGCGCACAATGGCAATACCATTCGTCGCCGTGTTGTTGATCGTCACACTGCTCTTCAAATTGAAATTGCCATCGCCATCCACGTTGAAGATGGAAACGTGCGATACCGTGCCGTTCGCATCCACTACCGCCGCAAGACCGTCGCCATAGGTGATATCAGTGGGACTGCCGTTGAAGTTCGCCACCACTGCGGCATCCTGCACGATCTTCTGGCCATACACCGCATAGCGCGACACGGAGTGGCTGGGCGAATTGGCCGAGAACAGGAACGGACCATCCAGCGTCACCCAGCATGGCGCCATCTGCGTGCCCGAGCCGGTCACCGTCAGCACGGCATTGTTGCGCACCAGGCTGATCTCGTTGGCGTGCGCAATCGTCACGTACGCATCGTTGCCGCGCGTGGCGAGCCCGAACGGTGCGTTCACGTTGGCGGGAATATTCGCCACCAGCCTGGTCGCACCGGTCACGACGCCATCGTGCGTCAAACCGATCGTCTCGATCGCGTTGCTCTTTTCCGTGATGACCAACTGGCCATCCAGCACGCCCACTTGTGCCGCCGATCCATCGGCAATCGCCAGCTGCGCTTCGCCATCGGCGCTGGAAGCCACGCCGTAGCGATCGATGCGGTGCGATTCGATATGCGTGGCGGTGAGGATATACAAATGGTCACGCCCGAACGCGACGCTTACTGGATTGGTGATGGCCGGCACCAGTTTTTCCAGTTGCAGGCCTTCGCGTGATTTCCTGAAGACCGAGACATTGCCCGAACCGAAATTCACCACCGCAAGCAGACGGTGGTTCTGGGCGATGCCGCCGGCGTTACCGCTGACCCCGCCCGCTCCGTTCGTATGAATTTGCTCGACCAGCGCGCCGTGCGTGTTGTAGACCAGCAACTGATTGCTGGCCGTATTGGATGCCGTGACGATCAGGTCATCGTCATGCCAGCCGGCATTGCCCTGTGCCTGGACCGCACCTGCCACCATCAGCGCCAGCAGCGCTGAACCATAGACTGCCTTTTTCATGCGTATTCCTCGAAGGGTAGGTAGGAATCACGGCACCCCTGCATGCCGGACAGTCGTCGACGACCCGCACACGTTACGGGCGTGGAAGCGCGGCCACTATGTCCGCCTATCCGGCATTTGTTGCCGTGCGTCGGGTGGCTGAAAACGGGCGCTAAGCCGCGTTGTATCCAACAAGTAAGGCCAGATGCAGTCCCTCCCCTGCGCCGGTAGGGGAGGGCTAGGGTGGGGTGCGAGCGGCGGGAGCCGAATGACGTCGCAAATGGGTATGCCCGCATGCCAGCGGGCGAGCCCCAAACATGCCAACGGTCCTATTGTTGGCCCATCCCTACACTCCGATACTCGCCATCTCGGGCGCCGTGCGCCTGCATCGGGGAGCGGACCGTGAAGCGAATACTCGGTGTGGCATTGACCGGCCTGCTCGTTGCCGTTGCAGGTACGGCGATGGCGGACGAAGGCATGTGGACGCTGGATCATCTGCCGGTCAAGCAGATGCAGCAGCGCTACGGCTTTACGCCCAGCCCGCAATGGACGGACCTGGTGCAGCACGCCGCGCTGCGCCTGGCCGAAGGCTGTACCGGCTCGTTCGTGTCGGCCAATGGCCTGGTGATGACCAACCACCACTGCGCCAACAGCTGCCTCTCGCAGCTCTCCAAGGGCCACGAAGATTACATGTCCAACGGCTACATGGCGCTCAAGCAGGAAGACGAGCCCAAGTGCCCCGACGTCGAACTCAATCAACTTGAAACCATCAGCGACGTCACCGCGCAGGTGAATGCGGCGACAACTGGCAAGAGCGGTGCAGACCGGGTGAAAGCCGAGCGCGCCATCGACAGCAAGCTGGAGCAGGCCTGCGTCAACGGCGATGCCAAAACCTGGCGTTGCGACGTGGTCACGCTCTACAACGGCGGCCGCTACGCGCTCTATAAATACCGGCGCTACCAGGATGTACGCCTGGTGTTCGCGCCCGAACAGAGCATCGCTTTTTTCGGTGGTGATCCGGACAACTTCAACTTCCCGCGCTACGACCTGGACGTCACGTTCTTCCGCGCCTACGTCAACGACAAGCCGGCGAGCACGCCGCAGTTCTTCAGGTTCTCGCCGACGGGACCCAAGGCTGGCGACATGACCTTCGTCATCGGCAATCCAGGGTCGACCCAGCGCGGTATTCCATGGATTCAATTGGCAGCCATGCGCGATGTGCGCCTGGTGCCGTTCTTCGGCCTGCTATCCGAGCTGCGCGGCGTGCTGTGGCAATACGGCCGCGCCGGTGCCGAGGAAACGAAAGAAGCCCAGGAACCGCGCTTCTACATCGAAAACAGCATCAAGGTCTTCAATGGATGGCTGCAGACCTTGGCCGATGAAACCTTCATCGAGCATAAGAAAAAACAGGACGCAGCCCTGCGCGACTGGATGGCGGCCACGCCGGAACGCCGCAGCAAATACGGCGATCCCTGGGCAGACTTGCAACGCGCACAAACCCGCAGCAAAGAATTGAGAACGCGCTACGACATGCTCGAAGGCGGTTACGGCTTTGCCGAGCGAACCGGCGAACTGTTCGGCTATGCACGCACCCTGGTGCGCGCCGCGGCCGAGCGCAGCAAGCC
The DNA here is from genome assembly GCF_036746095.1 of Dyella sp. Lineage (NCBI taxonomy): Bacteria > Pseudomonadati > Pseudomonadota > Gammaproteobacteria > Lysobacterales > Rhodanobacteraceae > Dyella > Dyella sp. The sequence goes on along the minus strand of NZ_DAIOEU010000025.1, from coordinate 27,038 downwards.
CGACGCCGAGCGCTTGCCGCCATACCGCGATGCGAATCTCCCCGCCGTGCAGCAGACCGTGGAATCGAACGCACCGGTCTATCCGCACTACGAACAGACCATGCTGTCGTGGTCGCTGGAAAAACTGCGGCAAGTGCTTGGCGCAGACGATGCCACCGTGCATGAAGTGCTCGGCAAGCAATCGCCCGACCAGCTCGCGCAACAACTGGTGAGCGGCAGCAAACTGGCCGATCCCGCCGTGCGCAAGCAATTGTGGGATGGCGGCGAAAAGGCGATACAAGCATCCAGCGATCCCTTGATCAAACTCGCCATCCAGGTCGATCCGGAATCGCGCCAGGTACGCAAGGCATACGAGGACGACGTCACCGCACCCACCCAGAAAGCCGACGAAACCATCGCCAAGGCACGCTTCGACCGCGACGGCATGTCCAGCTACCCCGATGCCACGTTCACCCTGCGGCTTTCCTACGGCAAGGTGGTCGGCTGGAACGAGAACGGCAAACCCGTTCCGCCCTTTACCTACGTCCGCGGACTGTACAAACGTGCCACCGGCGCCGACCCATTCAAGCTGCCCGACAGCTGGGCCAATGCGCAAAACAAGCTCGATGCAAACACACCGATGAACTTCGTCACCGACAACGACATCATCGGCGGCAACTCCGGCAGCGCCGTGATCGATCGCGAAGGCCACGCCGTGGGATTGATCTTCGACGGCAACATCCACTCGCTCGGCGGCGATTTCGTCTACGACGGCAGCAACAACCGCGCCGTTGCCGTCGACACCGCCGTGTTGCTCGAATCCATTCGCAAGGTCTACAACCTGCCACGTCTGGCGGATGAATTGACGCAAGGCCACCTGTAAGCGCCGCACATTCCTTGCCGTAAATTTGGCTCTCGCGATGACCGCTCCCTCCCCTACGACAGTAGGGGAGGGCTGGGGTGGGGTTGCTTGGGCTTTAGCGCGCTGCCAAATGTCGCCAGTTTGTAGGCTGGAATGACAATCCCAGCATCAGGACCCATGAAGAATGTTGGGATTGCATCCTAAGCTGCGAACCTGCAAACGGCACGAGGCGCTTTGCGGCAAGCCATGTAACGCCCACATACGCCTCCGCGTACCAGAATTTCACGCTTCGCCAGCTATTTTTTAATTTCAGCGCACCGTGACGCATGCCTCGTCGGCCTGCGAAAAACGCTTGGGGCTACCAGGCTCCGGCGGAGGTCGTGACCTAGCCGGAGCGGGAGCGATGTACAAGACCAGCCCATCCACGCTGTTGCAGGCGGCACTTCATACCCATGCGGCGGCGCAGTACGCCGAATCGCTGGCGGCGGGTGGGACGTCGATGGAGCCGGCGCTGCGGGCTGAGTTGTTCAGTGCCGAGCAGATGGAGCAGCACGGCATGGCGCTGGCCAGGCAGCACAAGCTCAGCCCACGCTCGTCGTCGGACCGGCTGCTCAAGCGGCTGGACGAAAACGCGACCCTGCTGCTGCAGGCGTGCGAAGCGTTGACAGCGGTGGCCAAGAGCAACCGGCGTATTTCGCCGGCGGCCGAATGGCTGCTCGACAACTATTACCTGATCGAAGAGCAGATCCGCATTGCGCGCAAGCACTTGCCGCGGCAGTACAACCGCGAGTTGCCGTGCCTGGTGCAGGAAGGCGAGGGCAAGGGCCTGCCGCGCGTGTACGTGCTGGCGCTGGAGACCATTTCGCACGGCGATGGCCGCGTGGATGATGAAAGCCTGAGCCGCTTCATGACTGCCTACCAGAACGTGCAGCCGCTGAAGCTGGGCGAGCTGTGGGCGATTCCGATCATGCTGCGCCTGGCGCTGATCGAGAACCTGCGCCGCGCCGCGGTACGTGTGTTGTCGGATTGGCGTTACCGCGACCAGGCCAGCAAGTGGGCCGATCTGCTGGTGGAGATCGCCGAGCACGATCCGAAGAGCGTGGTGATCGGCGTGGCCGACATGGCGCGTTCCGATCCGCCGATGACCAGTGCTTTCGTGGCGGAACTTGCGCGCCGCCTGCAAGGGCAAAGCCCGATACTGGCGATGCCGTTGACGTGGGTGGAGCAACGCCTGGCCGAAACCGGCTCCAGCATCGAGCACGAGTTGCAGCGCGAAGCACAGGAGCAGGCGGCCAACCAGGTTTCAGTCGGCAACAGCATCGGCAGCCTGCGTCATCTTTCGGCGATCGACTGGCATGCGTTCGTCGAGCGCCTGAGCATCGTCGAGCAGACACTGCAGAACGATCCAGCCGGCGTGCATCCGCGCATGGATTTCGCCACGCGCGATCAATATCGCCACGTGATCGAACGGCTGGCCCGTTCCAGCAAGTTGACGGAAGGGGAGATCGCGCAGCAAGCCATCGAATTGGCGACGACCCATGCGACGGAACATGTAATTACCGGCATCGGCGCGCACGTGGGCTATTACCTGATCGACGAGGGCCTGCCTGCGCTGGAGCGAAAGGCCGGCTACCGCTATCACGCATGGGCGAACCTGCGGCGCGTATTGCTGCGTCACGCGCTGGCGTTGTACCTGGGCATGATGGTGTTGCTGACGCTGCTGTTGGCCGCGCCGATCGTACGCGCCGCAAGTATCAGCGGTTTTCCGGATTGGGCCTTGGCGCTGGTCGCCGTCCCGGCCTTGCTTGCCGCCAGCCAATTCGCGCTGGGGCTGGTGAACTGGATCGTCACCGTTACTACCTCGCCCAGCATGTTGCCGCGCATGGATTACACGCTCGGCGTAGCGCCTGCCGCGCGCACGCTGGTGGCAGTGCCGACCTTGCTGGGCAGTGTGCAGGATGTGGAAGACATGATCGAGGCGCTGGAGGTGCACTTCCTCGCCAACCGCGACCAGAACGTGCACTTCGCCTTGCTCAGCGATTTCAAGGACGCCGACGAGGAATGGCTGGAAAACGACCAGTCCATCCTGCGGCTTGCACGCCAGCATGTCGAAGCCTTGAACGCCAAGTACGCACCCGGTTCCGGCGATCGTTTCTTCCTGCTGCATCGCCCGCGACGCTTCAACGCGGCAGACAAAGTGTGGATGGGCTACGAGCGTAAGCGTGGCAAGCTCGCCGACCTCAACAACCTGTTGCGCACCGGCCATGCGGAAGCGTTCATGCTTACCGTGGGGCCATTGGAATCGTTGCGCGGCATCCGTTACGTGATTACGTTGGATGCGGATACACAGCTGCCACGCGACGCTGCGCAGGCGTTGGCCAGCGTGATGGCGCATCCGCTCAATCAACCTGTTTACGACGCCTCGACGGGCCGCGTGTTGCGCGGTCACGGCATCCTGCAGCCGCGGCTCGGCATCAGCTTGCCCAGCAGCGGGCGTTCGCGCTACGCCATGTTGTTTGGCAGCGAAGTGGGCATCGATCCGTACACGCGCATGGTGTCGGACGTCTATCAGGATCTGTTCGGCGAAGGCTCGTTCATCGGCAAGGGCATCTATGACGTGGAAGCCATTGCGCAGTCGCTGGATAACCGCTTTCCCGACAATACGATTCTCAGCCACGACCTGATCGAAGGCTGCTATGCGCGCTCGGGCCTGCTCAGCGACGTGCCGCTGTATGAGGAATATCCCGCCGGCTACGTCGGCGATTACCAGCGCCGCCATCGCTGGCTGCGTGGCGATTGGCAGTTGCTGCCATGGATCTTGCCGCGCGTACCCAATGCCCAAGGCGCGCGCGTAAAGAACACGCTGGATGGTCTGTCGCGCTGGAAGATTTTCGACAATCTGCGCCGCAGCCTGGTGCCGCCTTCGTTCGTCGCCTTGTTGCTGATCGCCTGGATCGGCTTCGCGCAGCCGATTACCTGGACCATCGCGGTGCTGGCCTTGTTGTTCACGCTGCCGCTGTTGTCCGCGCTGCTGGCGATCGTGCAGAAGCAGGAAGACATCGCGTTGACGTCGCACCTGAAATCCGCATTGAGCCCGGCCAGCCAGCATCTTGCGCGTGCACTGTTCAACCTGGCCACCTTGCCGCATGAGGCGTACTACACGCTGGATGCCATTGCGCGCACGCGCTGGCGCATGCTGGTGAGCCGCCGCAACCTGCTGCAGTGGCGCACCTCGCGCGACGTGGCGCAGGAAGGCACGCAATCGGTCGCGCGCACCTATCGCATGATGTGGATCAATCCGCTGCTGGCCGTGGTGGGCGCCGTGGCGGTGTGGTCGCAACAGCCGCTGGCGCTCGCGCCGGCCGTGCCGATTCTGTTGCTGTGGTTCGTCGGTCCGGTGGTGGTGCGTTGGTCGAGCGAGCGGCGCAAGGACGCGTCGTTTGCACCGTCGCGGCGACAGAAGCGCTTCCTGCGTGCGCTGTCGCGCCGCATCTGGGCTTTCTTCGAAACCTACGTGGGCGCGGAGGACAACTGGCTGCCACCGGATAACGTGCAGGAAGTGCCGGCCACGGTGGTGGCGCATCGCACCTCGCCGACCAATATCGGCTTGTCGTTATTGTCTTGCCTGGCCGCCTATGATTTTGGCTATATCACGGCCGGCCGAATGCTGGAGCGCGTGGCAAAAACCGTGCAGACCCTGCAAGGCATGTCACGCTATCGCGGCCATCTGTACAACTGGTACGACACGGTCACGCTGCAACCGTTGGCGCCTCATTACGTGTCTTCGGTCGACAGCGGCAACCTTGCCGCGCATCTGCTGGTGTTGCGTCCCGGCCTGCTCGCCTTGTTCGACGAGCCGGTGTTCCATCCACGGTTGCTGGAAGGCTTGCGCGACTCGCTTACGCTGATGCGCGATGCCATGCCGGACGGCCATGCCAACGCCGCCATCTCCAGTCTGCGCCAATTGCTGCGCGACCACGTGCAGCAACCGCCGGCATCGTTGGATCGTGTGCTGGTTCACCTGGTGGACCTGCAGATGCGCTTGGACAATCTCGGCACCGTGGTCCCGCATGACGATGCCGGCGAAGCACAGTTCTGGTATCAGCGCTTGCGCGAGCAACTGGCCGATATCCGTCGCGAGGTGGACCAAGTCTCCGCATGGATGGCGCATTTGCCGGAGCAGGAAGGCATTCCCAGTTTGCGCCAGGCGTTGCTCGCATCGAACAACAACGGCGATAGCGATGCATCCAGCCCCAAGGCGCGCCGCGATGACATCCTGCGCCTGGCTGCGGCCATTTCAGAGCTGGCGACGATGGATTTCCGCTTTCTGTTCGATCCGCGCAAGAAGCTATTGTCCATCGGTTACAACGTCGACGAACGACGGCTGGATGCCAGTTGCTATGACCTGCTTGCCTCCGAAGCGCGCCTGGCGAGCTACCTCGCCATCGCCCAAGGCCAGTTGCCGCAAGAGAGCTGGTTCGCGCTCGGTCGACTGCTCACCAGCGCGGGCGGCAAGCCGGTGCTGCTGTCGTGGTCCGGCTCGATGTTCGAATACCTGATGCCGATGCTGGTGATGCCTACCTACGAAGGCACGCTGCTGGACCAGACGTGCCGCGCCGCCGTGCAGCGTCAGATCCAATACGGCCAGCAGACTGGCGTGCCGTGGGGCGTTTCCGAATCCGGCTACAACACCGTCGACGTGCATCTGAATTACCAGTACCGCGCGTTCGGCGTGCCGGGTCTGGGACTGAAACGCGGGCTCGGCGAGGATGTGGTGATCGCGCCGTATGCCAGCGTGATGGCCTTGATGGTGGCGCCGTCCGAGGCCTACACCAATCTGGAACGATTGGCAGCGGAGGGCAGGCGCGGGCGGTTCGGTTTTTTCGAAGCGGTCGACTACACCCCGGCACGCGTGCCGCATGGGCAAAATGCCGTGACGGTGTCCTCGTTCATGGCGCATCACCAGGGCATGAGCCTGCTGTCGCTCGCTTATCTGCTGCTCGATCAACCGATGCAGAAGCGCTTCGACAACGATCCGCAATTCCGCGCCGTGTCGCTGCTGTTGCAGGAACGCGTGCCGAAGAACGCCACCGAGTATCTGCACAGCATCGGCTTCGAGACCTGGCAGACCGGCCTGGCCACGGCTGACAATCCGCTGCGCGTGTTCACCGACCCGAACATGCCGCGCCCCGCGGTGCAACTGCTGTCGAACGGCCGCTACCACGTGATGATGAGCAGCGCGGGCGGCGGCTACAGCCGATGTCGCGATCTATCCGTGCATCGCTGGCATGAAGACATCACGCGCGACAACTGGGGGCAGTTCTGCTACCTGCGCGATGTTGAAACCGGTGAATACTGGTCCACCGCCTACCAGCCCACCTTGGCCAAGCCCGATCACTACGAGGCGATCTTCTCCGATGCGCGCGCGGAATTCCGCGTGCGCAAGCATCACTACGATGCGCATACCGAGATCGTGGTGTCGCCGGAAGACGATATCGAATTGCGCCGCGTGCGCCTGACCAATCGCGGCCGGCGTCCGCGTACCATCGAAATCACCACCTTCGCCGAACTGGTGATCGCGCCGCCGATGGCCGACGCCTCGCACCCGGCTTTCAGCAACCTGTTCGTGCAGACCGAATGGGTCGCCGCGACACAAGCCTTGATCGGTACGCGCCGCCCGCGTGCGAATGACGAACGCGTGCCATGGATGTGCCATGTGATGGCTGTGCACGATGCGGCGATCGATGAGATTTCCTACGAGACCGACCGCGCAAGATTTATTGGCCGCGGCCGCAACATCATGCGACCGCTGGCGTTGAGCAAGCTGGTATCGAATGCGCAGCTTTCCAATACGGCCGGTTCGGTGCTCGATCCGATCGTCTCGATTCGCGTGCGCATCACCCTGCCGCCGGAAGCGTCGGCCACCGTCGACGTGGTGACTGGCGTGGCGGAAAACCGTGACGCCTGCCTGCATCTGGCCGACAAGTACCGCGACCGCCACCTGGCCGATCGCGTGTTCGACCTGGCATGGACGCATAGCCAGGTATTGCTGCAGCAACTCAACGCGACGCATGCCGATGCGCGGCTGTACGAGCGCATGGCCGCGTCCATTTTGTACGCCAACACCTTGCTGCGCGCCGAGGCGAGCGTGCTGCTGGCCAATCGGCGCGGGCAATCGGGATTGTGGGGACAGGCGATTTCAGGCGATCTGCCGATCGTGCTGTTGCGCATCGGCGACATCGCCAATATCGAACTGGTGCGCCAGTTGGTGCAGGCGCATGCATATTGGCGCTTGAAAGGCTTGGCGGTGGACCTGGTGATCTGGAACGAAGACCAGGCTGGCTATCGCCAGGAGTTGCAGGACCTGATCCTGGGCTTGATCGCTTCCGGCACGGAGGCGAGCCTGATCGATCGCCCCGGTGGCATTTTTGTGCGTCCCTTGCAGCAGTTGTCGGCGGAAGATCGGGTGCTGGTGCAATCGGTGGCGCGCATCGTGCTTCACGACAGCCGCGGTACGCTGGGCGAACAGATCGAGCGCCGGCGGGTGGAATCGCAGTTGCCGGCGCTATCGATCAGCAGGCAGGGCGGGGCGGAAACGGCCACGATCGAAGATGGCACGCAGGAGCTGTTCGATACGCTGCAGTTGAGCAATCGCTACGGCGGTTTCTCGCCCGACCTCAGCGAGTACGTGATCATCCAGCGCCCCGGCCGGCACACGCCGGCGCCATGGGCCAACGTATTGGCCAATCCCGATTTCGGTTGTGTGGTATCCGAAGCAGGCAGCGCCTACACCTGGGCCGAGAACTCGCATGAGTACCGCCTGACACCCTGGCACAACGATCCGGTCAGTGACAGTTGCGGCGAAGCACTATACGTGCGCGACGAGGAAACCGGCCGCTATTGGTCGCCCACGCCGCTGCCGCATCGTGGCAGGGGTGCGTATGTCACGCGGCATGGTTTTGGCTATTCGGTGTTCGAGCACGTCGAGGATGGCATCCATACCGAGTTGTGGATGTACGTGGCCTTGCATGCGCCGGTGAAATTCTGGGTGCTGCGCATGCGCAATCGCTCGGGACGTACGCGGCGCCTGTCGGCCACGGGCTATGTGGAATGGGTGCTGGGCGACATGCGCAACAAGTACGCCATGCATATCGTCTCCGAATCCGATCCCGTCACGGGCGCCTTGCTCGCGCGCAATGCGTACAACACCGAGTTCCAGGGTCGCGTGGCGTTCTTCGACACCGACGCCACCGCGCGCAGCGTGACCTGCGACCGCATGGAATTCATCGGCCGCAACGGCCATCCGCGCGCGCCCGCGGCGATGAGCCGTGCCGGTTTGTCCGGACGCATCGGTGCCGGCCTTGATCCGTGTGCTGCGATCCAGGTGCCGTTCGAACTGGGCAAGGACGAAACGCGCGAAGTGATCTTCCGTCTAGGCGCCGCGCACGATGCCAAGGGCGCGAGCGATCTGGCGCATCGCCATCGCGGTTCAAACGTGGCGATGTCGGCGCTGGAAGAAGTGCGCATGCATTGGCGCTGGACGCTTGGCCGCGTGCAGGTGAAAACGCCGGACATGGCGGTGAACGCGCTCGCCAACGGCTGGTTGATGTACCAGGTGATCGCCGCACGCTTCTGGGGCCGCAGCGGCTATTACCAATCCGGCGGTGCGTTCGGTTTCCGCGACCAGTTGCAGGATTCCATGGCGATGGTGCACGCTAGCGGTTACAGCGCGCGGCAGCATCTGTTGCTGTGCGCGGCGCATCAATTTGTGGAGGGCGATGTGCAGCACTGGTGGCATCCGCCTTCCGACCGCGGCGTGCGCACGCATTGCTCGGATGATTACCTGTGGCTGCCCTTGGCGCTGAGCCGCTATGTGCACACCACCCACGACACCGGCGTGATGGATGAGCAGATCGGCTTTATCGAAGGCCGGCCTGTGCGGCCGGATGAGGAATCCTATTACGACCTGCCGATACGTTCGCAGCAGGGCGGCACGCTGTACGAGCACTGCGTGCAGGCGATCGAGCGCGGCATCAAGGCGCGCGGCCCGCACGGCTTGCCATTGATCGGCACCGGCGACTGGAACGACGGCATGAACAAGGTCGGCGAGAAAGGCACCGGCGAAAGCGTGTGGCTGGGCTTTTTCATGTATCAGGTGCTGACCTCGTTCGCCGAGACCGCGCGGCGCCACGATGACGAAGCCTATGCCAGGCGCTGCGAAGAAGAGGCTCGCAAGCTGGCCGATGCACTCAACGAACATGCCTGGGACGGCGAATGGTATCGCCGCGCATATTTCGACGATGGCACGCCGCTGGGCTCCAGGCAGAACGAAGAGTGCCGCATCGATTCCATCGCGCAGAGCTGGTCGGTGCTGTCGGGCGCCGCGCCGATGGAACGCCGCCAGCAGGCGCTGGAATCGCTGGACAAGCATCTGGTGAAGCGCGATGCCGGCATCATCCAATTGCTCGATCCGCCGTTCGACCGCTCGTCGCTGGACCCGGGTTACATCAAGGGCTATGTGCCCGGCGTGCGCGAAAATGGCGGCCAGTACACGCATGCGGCGATCTGGGCGACGATGGCCTTTGCCGCGATGGGCGATGCGCGTCGCGCCTGGGACATGCTGCGCATGATCAACCCGATCAGCCATGGCAGCGGCGAGCGCATCGACGTGTACAAGGTAGAGCCCTATGTGGTTGCTGCCGATGTGTATTACGGCGGCGTGCACGACGGCCGCGGCGGCTGGACCTGGTACACCGGTTCGGCCGGGTGGATGTACCGCCTGATCGTGGAGTCCCTGCTGGGCCTGCGCGTGGAAGGCGAAAGCCTGTACATCGACCCCGTGCTTCCGCCAGACTGGCCGGACTATCGCCTGAGCTACCGGCATCGCGAGACCGATTACCAGATCGTGGTGCACGCGGCGCAGGGCAGGGCGGAACCGCGCCGCATCCTGTTCAACGGCCAACCGGTCCAAGGCGACCGTTTGGCATTGATCGACGATGGCGGCGAGCACCAAGTGGATGTTTATTTGTGAACCAAGCCAACGCTTCGCACATCTTTTTGCTGGACGTCGACAACACCCTGCTCGACAACGACCGCTTCGGCGCCGACCTGCGCGCGCACCTTACGCGTGAATTCGGGCAGGAGGAATGTGACCGCTATTGGGCGATCTACGAACAGCTGCGCGATTCGCTGGGCTATGTCGATTATCTCGGGGCACTGCAGCATTTCCGCCTGGAAAACGATACGCGTCCCGGCATCTTCACCTTGTCGTACTGGCTGCTCGATTACCCGTTCGAGCAGCGGCTGTATGCCGGTGCGCTGGAAACCATCGACCAGCTCAACCAGCTCGGTCGCGCGGTGATTCTTTCCGATGGCGACGTGGTGTTCCAGCCGCACAAGATCGAGCGCGCAGGCATCCGCGGCGCGGTGCGTGGCGAGGTGTTGATCTTCGTGCACAAGGAACTGGCGCTGGATGAAATGCTGGCGCGCTATCCCGCCGCGCACTACGTGATGACGGACGACAAGCCCAACCTCTTGACCAAGATGAAGCGCAAGCTCGGCGACCGCCTTACCACCGTGTTCGTGCGCCAGGGCCATTACGCTTCGATCGCCAACCTGGATGAGCTTGATCCCGCACCGGACTACATCATCGATGCCATTGGCGAGCTGCCGGCGCTGGCGGCCGAGTTGGTCGGGGCGGCTGCGGCCTGAATGGACCGCGACTGCTGACGCGGCGCAGACGAAGGATTGATGCTTCGTCGCCGATAATTCGCCGCTGCCTTGAACCAGCCCCGCCCTGAATCATTCCAGGGCCCAAAGGTCGTCATTCCCGCGCAAGCGGGAATCCATTTTCAAGGGAGCATCAAAGCAAGATGGATTCCCGCGTGCGCGGGAATGACGGCCCGGGGCGGGCAACAGGCGTTTATTCCCATCGTTCTCCTTCGAGGAACCTCCATCCGTGAGCCCCAACATCGACGCGCTTGCCGGAAAACCCGCCCCGGAATCCATGCTGGTAGACGTAGCCAAGCTGCTGGACGCCTATACGGCGCTGCGCCCCGACCCCGCCGAACCCACCCAGCGCGTGAGCTTCGGTACCTCCGGCCACCGCGGCTCCTCGCTCGACCGCAGTTTCAATGAATGGCACGTGCTGGCTATCACCCAGGCCATCTGCGATTACCGCCGCCAGAAGAACATCACCGGCCCGCTCTACATCGGCATCGACACGCATGCGCTGTCCCAGCCGGCGTTCCAAAGCGCGGTCGAAGTGCTGGTGGCCAACGAGGTGGCGGTGGCCGTTTCCGCCGGCGGCGAATTCACGCCGACGCCTGCGGTGTCGCACGCCATCCTCACCTACAACCGCCAGCGCGTGGATGGGCTGGCCGACGGCATCGTGGTGACGCCGTCGCACAATCCGCCGGCCGACGGTGGCTTCAAGTACAACCCGCCCAACGGCGGCCCGGCCGACACCGACGTCACCAGCTGGATCCAGCAGCGCGCCAATGCCTTGCTCGAAAGCCGCCTGGATGGCGTGAAGCGAGTCGGCTATCCCACGGCGCGGCGTTCCAGCCTGGTGCAGGAATACGACTATCTCGGCCGCTATGTCGACGACCTAAAAAACATCATCGACTTCGACGTGATCCGCAGCGCCGGCGTGCGCATGGCGGTCGATCCGCTCGGTGGCGCCGGCGTGCATTACTGGCAGCCGATTGCACAGCGCTATGGCATCGACCTGGCTGTCGTCAGCGACGCGGTCGATCCCACTTTTCGCTTCATGTCGGTCGATTGGGACGGCAAGATCCGCATGGATCCTTCGTCGCAATACGCCATGCAGCGCCTGATCGGCTTGAAGGACCGCTACGACGTGGCGTTCGCCTGCGATACCGACCACGACCGCCATGGCGTCGTCTCGCGCAGTGCCGGCTTGATGCCGTCGAATCATTACCTGTCGGTGATGGTGGATTATCTGTTCCGCCATCGCCCCCAGTGGAACGACAAGGCCAGCGTCGGCAAGACGGTAGTGAGCAGTTCGCTGATCGACCGCGTGACGGAGCGCCTGGGGCGCCGCCTCTACGAGGTACCCGTCGGTTTCAAATGGTTCGCCGACGGCCTGTTCAATGGCGTGCTCGGCTTCGGCTGCGAGGAAAGTGCCGGCGCCTCCATGCTGCGCCACGACGGCAAGGTGTGGACCACCGACAAGGACGGCATCGTCCCCTCGCTGCTCGCCGCGGAAATGACCGCGCGCATGGGCAAGGACCCCGGCGTGCTGTATGCCGACCTCACCGAAGCACTGGGCAAGCCATATTCCAGCCGCGTCGACGCCGTCGCCAACGCACAGCAGAAGGCCAGGCTGGCCAAGCTCTCCCCGCAGCAATTGCAGAGCAAGGAGCTGGCCGGCGAGAAGATCACCGAAGTGCTCGACCGCGCGCCCGGCAACAACGCACCCATCGGCGGCATCAAGGTGATGTCGGAAAGCGGCTGGTTCGCGGCGCGCCCGTCGGGTACCGAGGAGATCTACAAGATCTACGGCGAGAGCTTCCGCAGCGAGGAACACCTCAAGGCGATTTTGCGCGAGGCGCAGGGCATCGTGGATGCCGCGCTGGCCGGCTAACGCCAACCACGCAATCACGCGTAGGTTCGGGTGAGCTGAACGCGAACCCCAACATTCCTGCATTCCTGCAGGCCACGTTGGCGTTCGGCAGCGCCTCACCCGAGCCTACGATTTTCGCGCTCTGGTCCTGGCGGCTTTCTTCGCCGCTGCCGACCGCTTGCTCGCCCCTTTGGTGCGCGCCGCCTTCTTGGCGGCAGCCGAACGCGCGCCACTGCTGCGCTTTGCCGCTGCCTTCTTCGCCTGCTTCGACAGCGCGCTCTTCGATACCGGCTCCCGGCTCTCTCGCTTCAAGGCATTCTCGGTGGCGCGTGCGCGCCGTGGTGATTTGCGGCGGTGGCTCGCGCCCGCTTCCAGATCCTGCTCGGCTTTTTTCTGTACGCGCTTGCTGGCGTTCTTCTTCGGTGCCGGCAATTCAACGCCGGCGCGGCGGGCCTTGGACAAGCCGATGGCAATGGCCTGCCTGGTCGAGCGCACGCCGTGCTTGCCTTCGCGGACGTGCTCGATTTCCTCTTTCACGAATTCGCCGGCCTGCGTGCTGGGCGATTTGCCTTCGCGCCGATCCTCTTCAGCCGCGCGGAGAGTGCGTTCGTCGGGCATGGCGATGCTCCTGGCCGGGATGGATTTGGCACCATGTTCCACCTGGCGGGTCGACCCGGCGTCAAAAGGACTAGACATCGTTGTCATTTCGTCGACACAATCGCATTGCTGCAGGCGGGCCTGCGCTAGGCTCGCTTTCCGATGGCTGCTGCCGCGCAACGCGTGAGGGGATGTCATGGCGAACGTCGAGTTGAGGCCGGTGGTCCACGTCGACAACGAGTGGCGCCGATGGATAGCCGAAAACCTGTTATTGGACGGTCCACCGCAGAGCATCTACGAACAGATGCTGCGCGCAGGCATTGCGCACGACGAAGCCCTGCAGGAAATCCAGCAGGCCATGACCAGCCCCTACATCGCCGGCGCGCAGCGCCTGCGCAATCGCCTGGCGAAACATGATTGGGTGCTGGAAACGCAGCGCCGCATGAATCGCCTGCGCGATACGGAAGTGCCGCGCCGGCACAAGCTGTCGCGTGATGAATTCCTCGATGCGTACTACAGCGCCGGTCGCCCGGTGATCATCACCGGCATGTTGGACGACTGGCCCGCGAGACGTAAATGGAGCCTGGATTACTTCAAACAACGCTGCGGCGAGCGCGAAGTGGAAATCCAGTTCGGCCGCGACGCGGATGCGCAATACGAACTGCGCAAGACCGCGCATCGCAAGACGATGCTGTTCGGCGATTACGTCGAGATGGTGCGCCACGCCGAACGTAGCAACGATTTCTACATGACCGCCTACAACGAGGGCAAGAATCGCGCGGCGCTCGATGCGTTGTGGCAGGACATCGTGCAGATTCCCGAGTACCTGGATGGCAACGGATCCACGCAAGGTTTTCTATGGTTCGGGCCGGCGGGCACCATCACGCCGTTCCATCACGACCTCACCAACAATTTCATGGCGCAGGTGCTCGGCCGCAAGCGCATCCTGTTGATGCCCGCGTGCGAGATCGCGCACGTCTACAACCACGAACACTGCTTCACTCACGTGGATGGCCGTACCATCGATCTGCAGCGCTATCCGCGCATGGCGGGCGTGCAGGTGCTGTCGTGCACGTTGAACCCTGGCGAAGTGCTGTTCCTGCCGGTGGGTTGCTGGCACTTCGTGGAAGGCTTGGATATCTCGGTAACGGTGTCTTTTACCAATTTTCTTTGGGATAACGATTTTACCGGCGAGTATCCGCAACAGCAGGTGTTTTGATTCGGCAGCCGTCGTCGGTTGGGTTGCTCCGGACTTGATCACATCTTTCCTGCGCCCCTTGCAAGCCAATCACCGCAAGTCGCGCCAAATGCGCTTCCTCCTCTGCTTGCAGGGGAGCGTTTTGGCTGAGGTATCCCCACGTTTTTTGCTCTGAAATTTCAAAGAAATGGGAACGCTAGCCACTTTGCGGTGATCGTCTACGTTACTTGGCCGTCATTCCCGCGAAAGCGGGAATCCATCTTCGCGAAGCCTGGTTCTGACGCCGCGTCGGATTTTGTGATTGAGAGACAGGCATCAAGTCCGGGCTAACCCAACCTGCGCATCAGCCTGGCTATGCACAGGTTCATACCTTGCAGTGCAGCTCGGTCAGAATGGTCCGCCAAGTCTGCTTTGGATCGAAGTCGGTTTTGAGCAAAGGGCCGTTCGCCCGGGTGGAATCAGGGAGACGGAAATGAGACAGATAGTGGGGATAGTACGTTGGTGGTCCGATGTGATTCATTTTCATACAAAATGCTTGCCACATCCCTGGCTCGCTTCTCAGTGCATTTTGGCTGGCGGCGTACTGCATGCGTTGTTCTTCGCTCATCAACCGCTGAAACCAGCGCAGTGAATCGATGGCGATATAGGCTTCCTTGGAGCCATCCTGCAGACGATATGCGTCGAAGCTGAGATAGGCAGCGGCCATAATCGCGATGGGCACAGCATCGTCGGGACGCTGTTCGGCCATGCAGCTAAAGGCATCCCATAGCAGGACGTGGGGCGTGGTAATGGTGTCGGCCGCGCCTATCGGCTTGCAGTGATTCTTGGCAATCGTCGTAGCGATGCGGTTTATAGCGGGCTGAGGCAAATTCAGGACAATCAGCAATACAGCCATCATGGTGACCGTAAAATAGATTGGCCATATAAAAAAATGCTTCACTGTCGATCTCGTCGTCGATACTTCCATAGGCCACCGTATGCGATTGACAAAGGCCATGCCGTGGCGCGGCCCGAAGAGGTGCGAGCGGGAACATGGCTGCTGCCGGCTCAGGCCCGCGTTTGAGGGGTGGGGTTGCTATTTGCCGTTCAGCCGCACCCATTTGTTGTTCACCTGCACGCAAAGCCCGCCCTCCGGACAGGGCGCCAAGTGCCCGGCCTCGACGGCTGCGTTGATCTGCTGCACCCATTCCGAGCGCTTGATGTCGGCATGCGCCTGAAAGCTGGCGTAGGTAGCCACCGCGATGATCGCAAGGGAGCCGACTGCACTGGCGGTAAAGGTTTTCCAAGCGTGCGCAGTGTTCAATCGCCTGACGGATTGCAAACGCAATTGGAGCTTCGCAAGGGCCTGCTCGAATTGCTGCGTACCTTCCTGCATCGTGCGGCCGATATCCTGCATGGCATCGCGAACGCCCTCGGCGATGGCCTGCCCGGTGCCCTGGCGAATTTCCGCCAAGGCTTGTTGAACCGACTTGTGGGATGTTTCCAGCGATTGCTTCGCCTGCCGATCGAGCGCCTGCGTGGCTTGTAGCGATTGCCGTGTGGCGCGGTCGATGCGTTCTTGAAGCACTTGGATGGCGGAACTGAGTTGTAGTGCGAGTGCTTTGACTTCCAACGCGGACATGGAGGCATTCCTTTGACGTAGAGAGTGGGTGGCGCGGCAAGATCAGCGACTCATCGATGGCCCTCTGCGAACCATCTGCTGTTCAAGAGCCTGCCGCTCCAATTGTTCGTTGTAATCCCGGCCCATCTGCAGCCACGCCTGACCATGGTCCGATTGCAGATATGCCTGCGAGACGACACTGATGGCGTCGTGATCCTTCACGACGCTGGCTTGGTACAAGGCTTCGAACATCTCGTCGATGGAACTGTGCGGGGTGATGGCGGAGACGTCGACGCGCGATGCGGTGGCTGCCTCGCGCTCTTGTACAGGCTGCTCTTGCTCACGTTGTTGCGGCACGGTGTGTTCGGGCATGTACTGGGATTGCAGCCGGTGCAATTGTTCTTGGAGACGTTGCAAGTCTTGCCGAATCTGTTCTTCCAGCGACGGCTCCGCCAAGGTTTGTGTAGATGGCGGTATCGTTGGCGATGGAGCAGGGAGTGACGCAATCGCCACGGGGTGGCGATCCGTCACTTTCGATGCGATGGCGGCATCCACCGGTTCCGGTGGCAAGCAGGCCAAGGTGGCGCGGCAATCGGGGGCGCCGGCTTGTGCACCACGTTCGGCGCGTACGCCGTGTTCGCGTACATAGCGGGTGCTGTAGAAGATCTGGTGATCTTCCGAGCGATGAATCATGTAGCGCTGCAAGTCCTCGGGCTCGGCTTGCTTTTTCAGCAGTGGCGTATCGCTGAGCGCATTGAGGAAATCCACCGCCAGGTTGCGGTTGAGAATCGCCAGGCCGTCATGGTGATAGCTGCCGGCAAGATCGCAATGCGCACCGGGCAAGGTAACGTCGAGAAAGCGACCATCATCGGAAGCGCCCAGGGGAATAATGGGTGTAGAAGGGAACGCAGTGCGCCGTTCGTCGCGCGCGGTGAGCTGAAAGCCGGAAACGACCGAGGGGGGCAGCTGGCGATCACGGCTATGCGGACGACCGGTGCCGACCGGGTCTATCAGCATTACGGCCTGGGGAATTTGGGCGGGAGCCACCAAGGGTGGATTGTTGTAGGTGACGGTGTCGTGGCCGAAGAAGTGATGGTGGATCTTTTCGCCCGCGGGGTCTTGAATGCCGCGCTCGTGAACGACGCGGGTGAAGCCAGCGGCTTGTTCGGCTCCTCGGCTGAAGCCAGTGGCAACGACGCGAATTTGGGCTTCGGGGTCTTCTTGGAGCCATTTATCGGCCTGGCGGACAAACCACGCGTACATGGTTTCGATTCGCTTGTCATAAGTGTAACCAGAGATGCTGTCCGTAGTTCGGGGGACAAAATGGGCTTGAGTGCCGGGACCCGAGATATATTGGGATGCTATGCGGGAATGGTCATAGGAAAGACTATCAAGCTGTTCTTTAAATACACCAATGGTGGTGATGTGTTCGGGGTCATGTTGGGCATCATTTCCGGTGCCATCGAAGTTGGCAATGAACAGGCGCTCATGCGGATTGCCGGTATGTAGAAGCACCGGTACAGAGAGGCGGCTAAGGGACTGCTGCGCCTGATCGTACAAATGAAAATCTTGGCGTGTGACGGGGATTAGTCGGGTGCCATCCTCGAGAACTCCATCGGGACCCACTTTGTGCTTCTCAGACATCCTGGTGTTCCTTGAGGTCAGTAGGTACGGGTGTAGGCCAAGGTCATCTCATGCACTCTCGTGCTGCGAGGATTCGATGGATCGCGCGGCTTTTTGAGGTAAATCGTTGTCTTCATATAAACATTGATGGTGCGGTCATCTACCACGAGAATGATGCTCGCCCCGTCGAATGCTGCCGTTTCCGTTGGAATTTGGTCTTCCGGTACGTGGTGCAAAATGCGCTGATCTTTGAAAATCGCTCCAATATCCACCTTGGCCTCGTGGGGCTTGCCGTCCAATGAGTGCCAAGTGACGACGGCGGCGGGTGGAAAATTGTCAATGCCAATAGTTGAGGCGCTTACCCTATTGAGATAGTCGGGAAGAGGTGGCGGAGAAATCTCATTTTCGTTCTTCCTGACGTGATACATGTTTGCGTAGAGCACCTTGCAACCAACAGCGTTGAAGCAATAGGCGCCAAAGGCGTGACTCTTGAACTTCAGCGGAAATGTGTTGCGAACAACGTCGCCTTCGCCAAGTTTAGAAAGGTGGTTTGTCATGGCGGTTGAGCATCCTGTCATAAGTGTCAATGCGAACAGCACGCTTGGCATGCTCCACGGATGAGTGTGCCGAATGGTCCGAAGTGATTGGGATGAAGATTTGCGCATGGCTTATTTCCTTATCACCAAAATTAATCGCCAGCCCATTTGGCTTGACTGCATTCGACACGAAAGATCTCGCAATTCTTTTCGCCCGCTCTGTTGCATGACTTCATCGCATTTTTTATCACTTTCTCACGTGTTGAATCGCGAGATGAGTAGCCGATGTTGTTGCCATTGACAAGAGCAATACATCCGTTTCGATAGGTGCTCGTAGTTTTGCAATTTTTGCCACCTCGCAATGCGCAATTCTCGACAGCAATCTCTTTTGCGGCGTTTTCGGTGGATTGATTTGAAGACAGACCGATAGTTCCATCCTCGCCGGCTGCAAGCGCCCCCCACTGATCTTGCCAGCGTCCCTGTGGTTGATCGTAATCGGAACGGAGTGGACCACATGATGGAATCCCATTGCGACCTGGGTACTCGCTCATGCCGAGGGGGCAGAGTCCTACCTGAGCTTCTGCAATATTGCAGAAAAACAATAGAGTGACCCCGAGAAGCCAGGTGTTTATTCGCTTTCTCATGGTTACCTCAAACGGTGGTTAATAGTTATTTCCACTTATTTCCCGAGGAGTCGTCTTGACGTTGCTGAAGGTTGCCCGGCATCCCGCCCCCTCCCTTCCGATTATTCCCAAACGCCGAGTAGTGCATAAAACTCCCCACCGCCCGCTGGAAGAAACTTCCAGCCATTGGCGGCACCGTGATGATCAGCATGGTGAGAATCAACCCGATGCCGCCTTGTTCCATGGAGATTTGCATCAAGCCTTGTTTCATCGCGTCGGGCAGGAATCCGCCGAGCAGGTCGACCGCCCATACGCCGGCTGCCACACGGATGCTTATATCCAACACCATGGCGCTGACCACGTTGAGCATGGCCATGGAGAACAAGGTGTTGAGGCAGGACATCAGCCATCCATGGAACAGTGGCTTGGTGGGTTCGTACATCAGGCACAGAATGAAGATGGGGGCCAGGCCGATCACCAGCGCCATGGCGAAGCGGTACATCAGAAGCATGACGGCGGCGGTGATGGGCGGAGCGGCCACGCCGAAGACGGCGTAGTTCTCGGCTTTTTCCTGATGGTTGGCGGTGAGCGGGTCGGCCGCCTCGCCCTTACCCATCTGCACGGCGCTGATGGTGCCCATGACGCCGCCGGTCAAGGCGAGGTTTTTGTCGATGGTGGCGGGAATGCTGGTGTCTTTGCCGCTGATGAGCTGGTTGACGCCCTTGCCCAGATCGTTGCCAATGAGCTGGCTCAGATGGGTGCCGAACAAGGACATGGAGCAGGCGGTGCTGATGATGAACACGATCTTGGCCATATCGATCATCACGGCCATCAACGGCTCGCGCAGCGTCCCGGTGAGGACGCGGTAGCCGATGAACATCAGCCATAGCGTGACCAAGGCATAGGCCACAAGACCGACCCAATCCATGGCGCGGCCCAGGAGGCCGTCGGTGAATGTGTTGATCATCTTGTCGATCTTGACGTAGATATCGACGAAGTAAACGAAACCGCCATCTATGGGCATGAGGCTGGTCCTTTCGGGCGTTGTAGGCGGCAGGGGGCTGAGGGACGTTCGACGTTCGCTGCCATTGGCGCATGGTTGGCCATGACGTTTACAAGCCGCCGAGCACGCTACCTAGAGCGCTGCCGGTTGCGC
The DNA here is from genome assembly GCF_036746095.1 of Dyella sp. Taxonomy (NCBI): domain Bacteria; kingdom Pseudomonadati; phylum Pseudomonadota; class Gammaproteobacteria; order Lysobacterales; family Rhodanobacteraceae; genus Dyella; species Dyella sp. The sequence goes on along the minus strand of NZ_DAIOEU010000025.1, from coordinate 7,277 downwards.
TGCTGCCGCCGCCATTCAATGCGGTACGCGCCAACATGCTTTGCTGCTCTTCCAGCGTACGGATGATGGCGTCGTCGGCTTCGATTTGCGCCCGCCAGTTGGCCATCTCGGTAGTGAGCGCGTTGCTGTAGGTTTGCGTTTGGGTAGCGGCGCGGCCGGAGTCCGCCAAGGTATTGACGTTGTCGATGATGTCGGAGACTTGATCAAACGCGGAGTGATAGCCCTGCACCTTGTTGAGCATGCCCACGGTGAGGTTGTACTTATTGATCTGGGCCATCACGATCTGCGCGCAGATTTGTTGCTGGCTTTCGCGGATGGAGTGAGAGGCCAGAGAGGACGTCAAAGCGTTCACCGCACTGCCGATGATGCCGCCGTTATTGTTCTGGCAATTCACTTCAACGAGGTTGTCGCGGTCCGCATCGCTGACGGGCTGCAAGGACTGCTTGCCCAGGTCGACGTGGAAGCGCAGGCCGGAGATCTTTGAAATCAGTTGCTCCAGTTGCAGTTTTTCGGTTTCCAGTTGATGGATGGTCTGCTGCAGCTGGCTGTAGAAACCTTCCTTGTTGGCTTCGAGATTCGCCCCGTCGATGACCGCCCATTGCGCGCAAGCGGATGAGGTGGTCAGGGTGAGGGCCAATGCCAGGCCACATCGGCGAAGACGGGTGGAATAGCGGTAAAACGAAAGCATGCGTGATTCTCCTGGTGGGGCGTGCCAACCGCGTGGCGTGCAAGATGGGTTGCTCGCTCGTCTCACCGCACCCCATGCGGCGTGCTTGAGGCGCCGCCATTCGGTGTCGAGCTCAGATCGAGAAGTCAACCCTGACGCGAACTATCCGATGGGAACGCGCGCTTGGTATAGGCGGCATGCGCCGATGGTTTTGTAGCGAATATCTGCGGTTTGTAGGGCGGTGCTGTAAGGCCAAGCCTCACCGCCTTGTCAGCACCCAAAGGCGGCACGCCGTTCCTCAATCGGCATGCCGCGAAGGGACCGTACGTCGCACAAACGCGTTATCCACCCGGTTCCGGGTACAGCGTGTCCGCGTATTGCTGCAGCAGATAGACGGCTGCGTGCAAGCCGGTGGTTTGTACCGGGTTGAGCGGCAGGACGAGCCGTGTGCTGTGCGGGGCACTGGGTTGTTGGCTGGATTCGCTACGCGCCAGCACACCTTGGACCACGTTGATGGCCAGCGAGATGCCAGCGAGTCTTACGGTGTCGTTGTCGAAGTTTTCCAGCCCTACGCCCGGCGGATTGCGCGGGTCGATGAACGGATCGGGAGGGGATTTGGGTTCTTTGCGAACCGATGGGCGTGCGTGTGCCGTATGATCCGTGGAGGTCATAGTCAACTCTCTGCTAGTTGGTTGTGGCTTAGCAGATCGTGGGAGTTGCTGCTCTCACGGTCTGCGCTTCTCCAAGCATTGCTGCATGGGTCGTCGACGTTGCACGGATTAGGATGGCGTCGACGACGGGGCGAACGTAGCAAATGTGTATGGGTCTGTCTGTAAGGATTGCATGACAGGCTATGTGCGCAGGTTGTATGCACGACATCAGGGTCTTTTCAAGTGACTCCCCTCCCCAAAATAAAAAGGGTCTCTTCATGCCGGGGTCTGCAGGGTGGCCGCCAGCGATGAACCGAATTCCTGCAGGCCACCGGTGATGCGCCCTTGTGCCCATGACGTGGGATCGATCGGTACCGGCGTGTCGTAGGCCACGTAGTTGTTTGCATCGATGTGCGAAACAGACAGCCGCGCGGTTGAAGCACGCGCCCTGGCAATGCGCACAACCGTCCCCACCTAGTGAGTTTCCTTGCATGGGGCGTACGCATGATCCCTTTTTCTGTACTCGACCTCGCTCCCGTTACTGAAGGCCATACACCTGCACAAGCCTTCGCCAACACGCTGGATCTCGCACGCTGGGCGGAGCAGCTTGGCTACACGCGTTACTGGCTGGCCGAGCATCACAACATGCCCGGTATCGCCAGTGCGGCCACGGCGGTGTTGATTGGCCACGTGGCGGGTGGCACCTCGACCATCCGCGTCGGGGCGGGGGGCATCATGTTGCCCAATCACGCACCGCTGCAGGTGGCCGAACAATTCGGCACGCTGGCTTCGCTGTATCCGGGGCGCATCGACCTGGGCCTGGGACGTGCGCCCGGCACGGATCAGGCGACTGCGCGCGCACTACGCCGTTATTACGAAGCAGCGGAAACCTTTCCCGCCGACGTGCAGGAATTGCTGGCCTATTTCGAGCCTGCCGCGCCAGCGCAAGCGGTGCGTGCCGTGCCTGGCGCGGGTATCGACGTGCCGGTGTGGTTGCTGGGATCAAGCTTGTTCAGCGCGCAACTCGCTGCCGCGCTCGGCCTTCCGTTCGCATTCGCCTCTCACTTTGCACCGGATGCGATGGATGAGGCGTTGGTGCTCTATCGCCGTGACTTCAAGCCCTCTGCGCGCCTGGACAAGCCGTACGCAATGCTTGGCGTCAACGTGGTGGCGGCCCAAACCGATGCCGAAGCACGGCGGTTGTTCACTTCGCAGCAGCAGAGCTTCGTCAACTTGCGTCGTGGACGCCCTGGCTTGATTCCACCGCCGATCGACGACATGGATGCGTATTGGGCGCCGCACGAAAAGGCGATGGTGGAGCGTGCGCTGGCGTGTGCCGTGGTGGGCGATCCGCAGTCGGTGCGGGAAGGTTTGGCGGCGTTTGTCGCGCGGCATCGGCCGGATGAGTTGATGATTACCGCGAACATCTTTGACCACGCCGCGCGCAAGCGTTCATTCGAATGGGCGATGCAGGCGCGCAAGGTATTCCCTTAATGCCGGAACTTGATGTTTGCGGCGGCTAGCTCCCTCCCCTGCGTGGAGTAGGGGAGGGTTGGGGCCGAGCATCCTTTTTTTTGCGAGCTACTCCAGAAAAACCTTGGGGTTACATCAAGCCAATTGCGAAGCGAATCGTCATTCCGGCGAAGGCCGGAATCCAGTGAAATACATGGTGCGCAGCACACATTACTTTTTATGTTGAGTGCTTCGCACATCATATTTCACTGGATTCCGGCCTTCGCCGGAATGACGAGCGAAAAACGCGGGGATACCTCCACCCCAACCCTCCCTCCAGGCAGCAAGATGGCAAGCAGCAAAGCGCGGGCGCTAATCCCGTAGCGCGCTCAATGGCTGATGCGCTCCAATGCGATGCCCTTCGTCGACGGCCCGAACACACCAATCACCGCAATACCCACGACCATCGCAATCGCAATGAAGGTGGCAACAGCAAGCGCACCGCCGAGGTTGAGGAAATACCCAATCGCAAGGCCCGCAAAAGCGGCAGCAAAGCGGCTCCATGAATAAACGAAGCCGACGGCGCGTGCACGTATGCGCGTGGGATACAGCTCGGCCTGATAGCTGTGGTACGCGTAGGACATGATGTTCGCGGCAAGGGTAAACACGACGCCCAGCGCAATCAGCAGCACCGGCGAGGTGGCATGTGCGAAGCCGAGCATCGCCGCACCCATCACGCTCAATCCAAGGATGATCTGCGTTTTCCGTTCCAGGTAGTCGGCGAAATAGGTGCCGACCAAGGGGCCGAACGGATTGGCGATGGCGATGATGAAGGAATACTGCAGGCTGTGCGTGATGTTGATGCCGCGTGCGATCAACAGCGTCGGCACCCATGCTGCGAAGCCGTAGAAGCCGATCACCTGCGCCATGTTGAACACCGACAGCATCACCGTGCGGCGCCCATAGCGCGAAGCGAAGATTTCACGGAACTGGCCTGTGCTTTCTTCCTCCGGCGCTTCCACGTGAAACGCAGGCAGTGCCTTGCCGGTTTCCGCTTCGATCCGGCGTTCGATATCGGTAGTGATGGTATTGGCTTCCTCGGCGCGTCCATGCAGGGCGAGCCAGCGCGGGCTCTCGGGTACTTGACGGATCAACAGCCACGCCAGTACGGCGCCGGCCGAACCGATCAAGACCACCCAGCGCCAGCCATCCAGTCCGAGCGGCGCGGCCGGTACCAGCAGCCAGGCCAGCAAGGCCACTACCGGTACGCTGCAAAACGAGACGAACTGGTTCAGCGAAAAGGCACGCCCGCGCAGCGCGAGTGGCGTGAGCTCGGAAATATAAGCATCGATGGTGACCAGCTGCACACCAAAGCCGACGCCTGCAATGAACCGCCAGATGTTGACCATTTCCCCCGTGTGCTGGAATGCCATGATGGTGGTGCTGCAGGCATACCAGACCAATGAACCGTTGAACACGGGACGGCGGCCATAGCGGTCGGCAAGCTGGCCGAACAACACCACGCCCAGCCAGAGTCCGGCAAAGGTGCTGAACACGAAGGTGCCGAAGCCCGCCACCTTGATGCCGGCGAGGCTGGCGAACAAGCCGAGGGAATCCGGCGTAAACAAACCGGATCTGGCCATGCCCGGTGCGACGTAGCCGGTAAAGAACAGATCGTAATATTCGAACAGTCCACCCAGCGAAATCAGCGCGATGATTTTCCACAGCGCGCGCGATGTCGGCAGTCGATCGAGGCGCGCGGCAATCGTGGCCGAGGCGCCGGCGGCGGGCAGGGTGGTCGGCTGTGCATCCACGCCAGCGGCAGGATCGGTGGGCGTGGATGTGCCTGCAGATAACTTCATGAGGGTCTCGATGCGGTGGTTTGAGGTATCACTGTGCATTAAAAAACATTCCGGGTGGGCGTGGAATTTCAGCATCGTCTTAGGGCCGTGGCTCACCGGGATAAACGCGTACTGCGCCAAGTTACGGTACGACCATAGAACGGCTTCCTGTCGTGCTCATGAAAGCTCCCTTAAAAAATTTTCAGGTAAGCGCGGCTTTCCAAATGAGCTTGTGCGTCGCATCAAGCATGCTTTGTCGTTTGGCGTAGACTCAATCACCGTACGGGGTGGCGGGTCTTGTCCATGAAAGTCCTGATCGTCGAAGACCAGTACAAACTTGGTCAATTCTTGAAGCGTGGTTTCAGCGAGCGCTCCTACACCGCAGAATGGGCGCAGAGTTGCCATGCCGCACGGGACGCGCTGGCGGACGATAACTTCGACGTCATCATTCTCGATCTGGGTCTGCCGGATGGCGATGGCCTGGAACTCCTGTGCGAATGGCGCCGGTGCGGGTTCAACGAGCCGGTATTGATCTTGAGCGCACGCGATACGGTGGACGACCGCATCACCGGCTTGAACCTCGGCGCCGACGATTATCTGCCCAAGCCTTTCAGCTTCGAGGAACTGCTCGCGCACGTGCGTTCGCTGATGCGCAGGCAAAGCGCGGTCAAGCAGACCATGCTGGAGCACAAAAGCATCAAGCTCGATCTGTTGAGCCGCACCGTGCGCCTGCGCGGCCAGCCGGTGGAGTTGACCAGCCGGGAATTCGCCTTGCTGGAGATCTTCATGCAAAACGCAGGGCGTACCTTGACCCGCTCCTACATCTCCGAGCGCATCTGGCCAGGGCTGGTCGAAGACAATCTTTTGGACGTCTACATGAGCCGGCTGCGCACCAAGCTCGAGGATGGCGCCGGCACGTCGCTGTTCAAGACGCTGCGCGGAATAGGCTATCAACTGGTATGAAATCCCTGCGGGCACGCATCAGCCTGTGGTTTGCGCTGAGTGCCACGATCACGCTGGCCGTGCTCTTTGGGGTCGGCTACGTGCTGCTGGAAAGCCACATGCAGGGCGATCTGGACCTTCTCAACAAAACCGAATTCGAGCAGATCCGGGCGCGCCTTGGCACCAATTATGCGGCACTGACGCCGCAAATCGTCGACCAGCGCATTCACGAAACCGCCGACTACGCCTCGGTGCTGTTCTACATCAACATTGATGAGCCGCCGCACGACATGTTGTTCTATTCGAACAACCTGGAAGGCAAGCCGATTCCCGACGTGCCGGGCAAGCACGTCTACAACGCCTTCGTGCCGGGCGTGGGTGAATTGCGCGTCGGCGAATTCATCATGCGGCCGTTCGATGTGACGATCGGTACGCCGATGCGGCAGATGCGGCAGGACCTGACCGCGTATGTCGAAGTGTGTATTGCCTTGCTGGCAATCATGCTGCTGGCCAGCGGCTTGATCGGCATCGTTACCAGCCGCCTGATCCTGCGTCCGGTGCGGTTGATCGGCGAAACCGCAAATCGCATACGCTCGGATAACCTGGCCGAACGTATCGCTGTTCCCGCCGGCAAGGACGAGCTCTTCGATCTGGTGCGGCTACTCAACCAGATGTTCGATCGCCTGGAAGTCTCGTTCAAACAATCGCGCCAGTTTTCCGAAGAGGTATCGCATGAATTGAAGACGCCACTGTCGCTGGTGCGCCTGCATGCCGAACGGTTGCTTGTCGAAGGCAAGCTCGAACGGCGGCAAGAGGACGCCGTGCTGGTGCAACTGGATGAATTGGCGCGCATCAATCAGCTGATCGACGAACTGTTGTTCATATCGCGAGCGGAAGTGAACGGCGTCAAGCTCAGTCTCGTCAACCAACATCCAGGCCATTTCGTGCGCAGCGTCGAACCGGACGTGCATGCCCTGGTCGAACATCGCGGACGGCGCCTGCGTTGCGTGCAGCAAGGCGATGGCGTGGTGGCGATGGATGAGAAATGGCTGCGCCAGGTGGTTTTCAACCTGCTGACCAACGCGCTGCGCGTTTCGCCACCGAACAGCTTGATCACCATGACCTCCACGGTCGCCGATGGCAACTGGTGCCTCAGCATCGAAGACGAAGGCCCTGGCTTGACAAAAGAACAGTGCGAGCGCGCGTTTGACCGTTTCGTGCGCTTCAACGTGCGGGAAGGGGAGGATCAGGGCAGCGGGTTGGGCCTGACCATCTGCCGCAGCATCATCGAGCTGCATGGCGGCAGCATCCGCGCGCACATGCGCGATAGCGGGCAGGGCTTGCGGGTGAGTTTTGCGCTGCCGGTGGCCCCGACGGCGGTGGAGCCGTTGCATGCCGTGGTGCAGCCCGTGCTTTGAACTTGAGGCGTAAGTTGGGGGAGCGGAACGCGAACCCCAACATCCTCCGATGCCTGCAACTTACCGATTCGTCACCCCGGCGAATTAGTGCTCTTCTATCGAGGGCAAGACTCAAAAATCGCCGTATCCCTTAGGGCCGTCATTTCCGCGAAAGCGCACTGCTGTCCGGCATGCGTTTTGCGAAATCCATGGCGACATGATGGATCACAAGCACTTAGCGTCGCCTGTCGATTCCGCGACTCGAAAAGCGCGAGAAGCTCTATGGCCGTCATTCCCGCGAAAGCGGGAATCCATTTTAAGGATGCAT